>JBOHED010000354.1:0-6966 GCA_050700915.1 Actinopolymorphaceae bacterium
CCTGCGACGCCGGCAGGACCGCGACCGGCATGTTGTCGGGTCCGGTGACGACCAGGCCGGGCAACCTGTGGCGACCGAGGAGCTGGGCCGCCTCGAGGGCGTCGGAGCTGCTGGAGACGGCTGGGTACTCCTCGACGAGATCGCGCGCGAGCATGCCCCTGACGCTATCGCGGCCCGCGGCTCGCCGGGCACGTCCGCCTCGTGGGACGTCAGCGCGCGGTCCGCCGGTAGAGAACCGGATTGAGCTCGGTGTCCGGAATCTCGCCGGGTCGCGCGCCCGGGAAGAAGGTCTCGAGATCGACCTCCTGGTTCCGGTTGGCCGGCTCGCTGATGATCATGTCGGCGTCGATGTAGATGACCGTCATGACCCGGCGCGGAGTCCCGGTGGTGTTCGGACCGGCGTGGTGGAACGTCCAGCCGGAGTGGAAGCTGGCAGCTCCGAGCGCGAACGCCTCCTCCACGAGCGGGAACCCCTGCTCGGCAACGGCGCGGCCGATCGCGGCCTCCGACTCGTCACTGATCTCCAGCTCCCGTCCGTAGGAGAAGCGGTGGCTCCCTGCCGCGAACGCGAGGGGGCCCATCTCGAGCGGTGTCTCCTGGAGCGGAAGCCAGAGCGTGCAGCAGCGGTCGGTGGAGAGCGGCCAGTAGTACTGGTCGGCGTGCCACGGGGTGAGACCGCCGCCTGCCTCCTTGTAGAGCGCCTGGTCGTGGTAGAGACGTACGCCGTCGACACCCAGCAGGTCGGCCGCGATCTGGGCGAACCGCGGGGCGGACACCAGCTCCCGCACGATGTCGCTGTTCTGCCACAGGTTGCCCACCTGCAGGAACGCCTTGTTGTACGTCGACCGCTCCGCCATCGGCAGGTGCATCGTGTTGAGCTCGATGACCTTGCTGGTGATCTCCGGTTCGTACGCCTCGACGAGCGCGGGGCTGGCCACGCCGGTGAGGTGGACGAAGCCCTGCTCGTCGTAGGCCTTGCGGTCGGCCGGATCCACTGCGTACGGCGTGTCCAGGGTGAGCTGCGGTGTTGCCGTCATGTGCGGCTCCCTTCGTCGGCGCGTCGCCACACATGGTGGCACCGCGCGCTCCCGATGTCTGCGCCGATGTTTGTCGACCCGCGCCGCCACCTCCCCGTGATCCCTCGCCCACCCGCGGTTCAGTCGGACAGGCGGAAGACCGGGAAGCCCGTGGCCGCCTTGCGTAGGTCTTCGTCGGGTGAGTTCTTGTTGAGGTTGTCGAAGAACATCCCGACCTCCCAGCCGAACCGCTTCAGGTACGCCCGCAGGATCGGGATCTTCGCGTCGTCCGACAGCTCTTCGGCGCTGACCGGTGTGACCCGCCGGCCGAGGGCAAGCTCACCCGAGCCGGCGGCTCGGAGGTTGCGTACCCACTGGGTGTGCCCGCGCGGTGCGACGAGGTACCTCACGCCGTCCACCTCGAGCAGATTGACAAGCGTCGTACGCAACTCGCCCGAGGTGCGGCCTCGGACGCGGAGCAGGCGTGAGCCGAACAGGCTGACGCCGTGGCCGGTCAGCCAGCGGGCGGCGCGGCGGATGGGGTTGCCTCCCGGCGCGGGGGCGAGATAGCGAAACGTCGGCTGGTCGCTCATGGGACGTGCCCTTCGACTCAAAGTGTGATCAGTGCTCTCGAATGAGGTCAGTGTTCACACATATCTGAACGACTGTCAAGAGCAGTGCTCTCGATCGTGGTCACTGCTCACAACGGTGTGGCAGGATGGAGGGCATGCCGAAGGTCCGAACCGCGAGAGAACGCGCCCGCTCCGAGCTGACCCGCGAGATCAAGGACGAGGCACGCCGCCAACTGGCGCTGCACGGCGCCGAGGCGCTGTCCCTGCGGGCTGTCGCCCGGGAGCTCGGTGTGGTCTCCTCGGCGCTCTACCGCTATTTCCCGAGCCGGGACGAGCTTCTGACCGCGCTGATCATCGATGCCTACGACGCCATCGGCCAGCACGCGGAGGACGCGGATGCAACTCGGCGGCGGGCGGACTTCCTCGGTCGATGGCGCGCCTGCGCTCACGCGGTCCGTGACTGGGCACATGCCCACCCGAGGGAGTACGCACTGATCTACGGCTCCCCGATCGTGGGCTACCAGGCGCCGCGGGACACGGTGGCGTCGGCGGCGAGGGTGCCGCGCATCCTCCTGGCCATCGTCTGCGACTGCGCTGCCGCCGACGCTCTGCGACCGCCGACGGATCTTCCCGGGCTCTCCCGCGCCGCCACCAAGCAGCTCGGCATGCTCGTCACGGCCGTTCAGGACCTCGACCTCGGAGCGATTCCCTTGCCCACACTGGCCGCCGTCGTCACGGCGTGGACCCAGCTCTACGGAATGGTGAGCTTCGAGCTCTTCGGGCACCTGGAAGGCATGTTCGACGACAAGCGGGCCATGTTCGAGCACTCCACGGGGCAGCTGGCCCACCTGATCGGCCTCCGCCCCCGGCCACGCCGTGCCTGACCGCCGCCGTCCGGCGGGGAAGGCTAAGCTGCCGACATGGGAAGAGGCTCTCGAGCAAAGGTTCGCTGGACCAAGGATCGCGCCAGGCGCAAGCGTCTCCGCGACAAGCGCAAGGCGGAGGAGAAGGGCGCGGCGCGCAAAGGTGCCGCCTAGCCAGGCATGACTGTCGAGTTCTCCGAGCAGGTCTCCGGCGGCGCGGCGCCGGCGCCGTCCGTACTCGGCAACTTCCCGGGTGGCACCGCCGTCTCCCGCGTACGCATCTACGACTGGCCGACCCTCGACGGACTCCGCGGCGGCTCGCCGCACATCCACCTGGTGTGTACGGAAGGCTACGTCGTCGCGGCGGGCGTCGGTCGGCTGCAGACCCTCGGACCTGACGGCTACCTCGAAGTCCCGCTCCAGGTCGGCGACGTCGTGTGGTTCACGCCGGGAGTCATCCACCGGGCCGTCAACGAAGGCGGCCTCGAAGTCCTCGTCGTGATGCAGAACGCCGGACTTCCCGAGGCGGGTGACGCCGTTCTCACCGTTCCGCCGGAGATCCTCGCCGATCCCGCGCGCTACGCCGCGGCGACGGCACTCTCAGCTCCCGACCGGCTCGACGGTGCCGACGAGCCTGCCGCGCGCCGGCGCCGCGACCTCGCCGTCGAGGGTTTCCTCGCCCTCCGCGAGCGGGTCGCCGACGAGGGCCCGCAGGCGCTCACCGAGTTCCACGAAGCCGCCCACCAACTGATCCGTCCCCGGCTGGACGCGTGGGAGCGGCGCTGGGCCGACGGTCCGCTGGCCGCCGCCAACGAGACCGGCCGACAGCTCGCCGGGCTCCGGGAGAGCGACGCCTCCCACCTGCGGTCGGGGGGAGTCCACGCCAGGCCGGCACCCACCGAACGCTGGGGGATGTGCGGCCGGCTGTCGACGTACGATCCGCTCGCGCGGTAACGTCCAGCTTCGCCCGTTTCGGTCATGACCGGGATCGGCCGCCGCCGCGTATTCTTTAGCCAGGTTCGGCGGTCTGCGTTCCGGGCTGGTCGGAGGGACCCGTTCGACGAACCGGAGATCGCAGGTCCCGCCGGGCCGCGAATGGCCGGCCGACGAGACAGGAGCGCAGAGACCGCGAGACACGGACCGGACGCGGGGGACCGACGCAGAAGGAGACAGCCGCCGTGAGCCACAGCGAGCTCATCGACACCACCGAGATGTACCTCAAGACCATCTTCGAGCTCGAGGAGGAGGGCATCGTCCCTCTTCGCGCCCGGATCAGTGAGCGGCTCCACCAGTCCGGCCCCACCGTCAGCCAGACCGTGGCGCGGATGGAACGCGACGGTCTCGTCACGGTCGAAGGCGACCGTCACCTCGAGCTCTCGCCCAAGGGCCGGCAGATGGCCACCCGGGTGATGCGCAAGCACCGGCTCGTCGAACGCCTGCTGGTCGACGTCATCGGGCTCGACTGGGAGCTCGCGCACATCGAGGCGTGCCGGTGGGAGCACGTCGTCTCCGAAGAGGTCGAGCGTCGGCTCGTCAAGATCCTCGGCGAACCGTTGATCTCCCCTTACGGCAACCCCATCCCCGGACTCGACGAGTTGGGCGGCACGGAGCCGGTCGAGGACTTCCTCGAAGGAGTCGAGCGACTCAACCGCGTGGTCGCGAGCCTGCGCGGGAGCGATGGGGAGACCAAGGTGCTCATCCGCCGGATCGGCGAGCCCGTACAGGTGGCGCCGGAGGCGATGGAGGTCCTGCACCGCGCGCATGCGCACCCCGGCAACATCGTGATCGTGGCGCCGGCGGAGGCGCCGACGGGAGCGCTGCTGACCGCGGTCGACGCGCCCGAGCGCGGTGGCACCGCGGAGATCTCTGACGAGGTGGCCAGCCACATCTTCGTGAAGCGGATCTGAGCCGGCACAGCACGTGACAGCGGACTGGCCGGGCTACCTCGAAGACTTCCATCAGCGCCACGCAGGCTTCACCGAGCAGGTTCTCAGGCGGTGCACCGCGGGTCGACTCACGCCGTACGCCTGGATCATGCGGCCGGTCGTCGGCCGCGGTCGGCAGGTGCTGGATCTGGCCTGCGGAAGCGGTGCCGTGACCGCGGCCATCGACGCCATCGACGCCGAGTCCGGCGATGACCGTGCGGACACCGGCCCTGAAGGCGTGGCCACCGGTCATGACGGTGCCGGCACCCCGGCTCCGCGGGTGGTGGGAGTCGACCGGTCGATCGCCGAGCTGGCCCTCGCCCGTCGGCGCCACCGCGTGCGGGTGGTGTGTGCCGACGCGACCGCCCTGCCGTTCGCTGCGGAAAGTTTCGACGCGGCCGTGTGCTCGATGGGCCTGATGGTGGTGCAGCCACTGGAGGCGGCGCTGGCCGAATGCGCGCGGGTGCTCCGGGCGGGTGGCATGCTCGCGGCGACTGTCGCCTCGGCGGTCCCGTTGCGGCCCAGCGACCTGGTGGTTCTCGGCCCGTTGACCGCCCGGCTGCGAACGCCTCCGCAGTTTCCCGGTGGCGGCGGACTCGCCGGCCTCGCGGAAGGGCTGGCGGAGGCGGGCTTCGACGTGATGGAGGACGCCCGGCAACGGTTCGGCTTCCGCGTACACGGCCGCGCGGACGCGGAGTTGCTCTTTCGCGCGCTCTACCTTCCGGACGTCCCCGACGAACGCCGGGACGCCGCCCTGCAGTGGCTCGCCGACCGTGGACGGAACCGGCCGGACGGGGTGGACGTCGCCGTCCCGATCCGCCGGGTGATCGCGCTGCGCCGCTGATCCGAGGGTCGCGACGCGGCCCGGCCGCGGGTGTCCCTGAGGTGCACCACGAGGCCGTTGGATGAGGGACAACTTGAGGCGAAACCCCCATGGATGAGAGGCACCTTGAAGCGAACCTATTGGATGAGGGTGCCCCTCATCCAAGGGGAAGCGCACGGTAGGCGATGAGCAGAATGACCGCGACCAGTGGTTGCAGAATGTCACTCGGAATAGCGCCGATATTCGATGGCGCCGTGTTTCCGTGCGCCACCCATTCCATCAGGTGGCCGACGGCGTCACCCCAGTACAGGATCGCGATCGCGACGACCGCCGCGGTCAGCCAGGAATCCCGTTTCCAGACGCACATGACGCCGAGCACGCCCACCGCGATGTCGGCCCAGCCGACCTCCCACTGGAACATGCTCTGGCGGTAGCCGATACTCGCGGCGATCTGGCCGGAGTACGGCCCGATGTGGCTCAACCCGCCGATGATCGCCCAGACCCCGCCACCGACGACGAACCACAGCAGCCACAACTCGACCACGCGCCGCCTGGTGCGACGGCTGGCGCTCCGGTCGAGAAAGGTGTGGAGCAGCGCGCCGACCACCAGTGTCGCCAGGGTGAATGTGAAGAACCACATGGCCCAAGGCTATGTGTGGTCTTCAGGCAATTCCGCGGTTCTCCCGGGCACCTGTGCACAATGGCAAATCCGTCATAGGCCCGCCGGAACAAGCTGGTGCGGACCGCTGGACTCACGCACGATGAGCTCGGGTTGGAAAAGAATCTGCTCATGTTGGTGGCCGCGGGAATTCGCCTCGGCGAGGAGGAGTTCGGCGGCGGCCCGACCGAGTTGGTAGCGAGGTTGCCTGATCGAGGTCAACGGAGTGGTGAGTACGGCGGCGAATTCCACGTCGTCATAACCGACGACTGCCATTTCCTCGGGCACCTTGATACCACTTCGACGCAACCCGCGCAGCACACCAAGTGCGGCCAGGTCGTTGACACAGACGATCGCGGTGACCGGATCGGCGAGTTGCAGCAGGCGTTCGAGAGCCTCCTCACCGCCGTCGGCGTTGAGCGAGTTCACCGTTACCTCGACGAGTGCGCTGGCGACGGGAAGCCTGGCGGCACGTAGCCCCTTGCGTACACCCTTGCGGCGGTCGGCGCACTGACGGATCTTCGTGGAGCCGTTCACGAAGCCGATCCGGCGGTGGCCGAGCGCGATCAGATGGGCCGCCGCGAGCTCGCCGCCCCGCACGTCGTCGACCGCGACCGAGCACATCGTCTCGCCCGGACCGGGCCGGTCGAGCAGGACGACGGCAGTGCCCCGGGCGCGCGGTTGGTCGAGCCAGCTGAGGTCCTCGTCGGCCGGACTGACCAGAACGCCCTGGACGCCTTGTTCCTCGAGCAGGCGGAGGTATCGGCGTTCCTTGTCGACGCGTTCGTCGGAGCTGGCGAGGATGAGGATGAAGTCGTCCTCGGCGAGCCGGTCCTCGATTCCCCGCGCGACATCGGTGAAGAACGGGTTGGAGATGTCCAGGACGATTGCGCCGATCGTCCGGCTCGTCCCCGCGCGCAGTTGACGCGCCGAGCCGTTGCGGACGAAGCCGAGTGTGGTGATCGCTGCCTCGACCTTCGCCCTGGTATCCGGAGCCACCAACGACGGCTTGTTGAGGACGTTGGAGACGGTGCCCACCGAAACTCCGGCCAGGTCGGCGACGTCTCTGATGCTCCGTCGGCGACCAGTAGCCCGGGCGAGGCGACCGG
>JBOHED010000355.1:0-17184 GCA_050700915.1 Actinopolymorphaceae bacterium
GGAGTGGCGGGTTGTCCGCGTCGATCCCGGCCTTGGTGAAGATCTCCTTGTTGTAGAAGATCATGACGGGGTTGGACTTCCAGGGCAGCTGGTAGTACTTGCCGTCGGGGGAGCGGTACTGCTCGGCCCGGTCGCCGGTGCGCTCCTCGATGTAGTCCGCCGCCCCGTCGAAGTCGTCGAGTGGCACCAGTCCGCCCTGCTTCTGGAACTGCGGCACCGCGGCGGGTGCGGTGTTGAAGATCAGGCAGGGCGCGTTGCCCGCGGTGATGGCGGCGCCGATCACCTCCTCCGAGCTCTTGCCCTCCGGGATCTGCTGGGCGGTGACCTTCTCCTTCGGGTGGGCAGAGTTCCAGGCCGCGACCATCTGCTTGCCCCAGGCCACTTCCTGTTCGTTGTTGGAGTACCAGATCTTGATCGGACCACGGGCCTTGGCTGCGTCCGAGCTCGTCGTGTCGCCGCCACCGCAGGCGGCCGCGGCCAGCAGGGTCGCGGCGAGGGCCGCGGCGGATGTGGTGGCGAGGATGCTGCGCTTCATGAGTCCTCCGGGATAGAGCTGTGCACTGGTGGATCCCCCGCTGGTGCGGCCTGCGCTGGCGTGATCCGGGCTGGCGTGGTCTGGGCTGTCGAGCCGCGGACGACGAGGTGGGCCGGCTCGAGTTCGACGTCGCCCGCAGGTTCACCCTCGACGAGGGAGAGGAGCGTGCGGGCCGCGACCTGTCCCCAGCCGAAGACGTCCGTACGTACGGTCGTGAGGGACGGGTGGATGTGGGCGGACAACTCGGTGTCGTCGTAGCCCGTGACCGACAGGTCGTCCGGCACGGTGAGGCCGAGGCCCTGGGCGGCACTGATGCCGGCGATCGCCATCAGGTCGTTGGCGTACACGATCGCGGTCGGTGGGTTCGACCGGCCCAGGAGGCGACGGGTGGCGGCGGTCCCGCCACCGGCGGTGAAGTCACCGGCCTCGACGGGGCCCTCGGGCAGGCCACGTGCCGCGAGCGCGGCGACGAACGCCTGCCGCCTTCCGTGCCCGTGCAGGAAGTCGTCAGGCCCGGCGACATGCGCGATTCTCGTGTGGCCGAGGCCGGCGAGATGGTCGACGACCGCGGTGATGCCGGGCCGGTCGTCGAGGCACACAGCCGGGAACGGCGACGGCATGTCCGGCCGGTTGAGGGTCACGGCGGGGAGGCCGAGCTCGTCGACCAGAGCGATCCGCGCGTCGCCACGGCGGAGGTCGGTCAAGAACACTCCGTCCACCCGGGAGTCCTGCGCGAGGCGCCGGTAGCCCTCCTCTTCCGCCGGGCTCGCGCCGACGACCTGCAGGACGAGCGCCTGCCCCTGCACCGCGAGCACCGTCTCGACACCGGCGATGAACGCGGGGAAAAACGGGTCGGACCCGAGGAGCGCGGGCTCCCGGGCGATGACCAGGCCGAGCGCGAACGCGCGCGACACCGAGAGCGAGCGTGCCCGCTGGCTGGGTCGCCAGCCCAGGGCGTCGGCGGCCTCGAGGATGCGTACGCGGGTGGCGGCGGCGACGCCGGGACGCCCGTTGAGCGCGAAGGACACGGCCCCCTTGGAGACTCCTGCGCGGCGCGCGACGTCGGCGATCGTGGGGCGCCGCTTGGCCATCGCACATCCCGTGATGAGGATCCGGACATCTGTCGTTCACAAGTTCGATCAGATCTAAACCGGTTCAGTACGAAGCTGTCAAGAGCTGCGTCCGGCTGGCGTGGTAAATGACCACGCCGAGCAGGTGAGCTGCACCCGGACCGGGCGTGTACGCACGGGTGGGCTGCTGCAGGCATGGGCAGCGTGGTCATTTGCCGGGAAGGCGAGCGCCCCACCTGCGGGGGGACAGGCGGGGCGCTCGGTCTGTGGGCCGGCTACAGCGGCTCGCGGCGGTACGGGTGGATCAACGCAGCTGGACCGTCTCGTCCGGGAAGATGAGATCGGGATCGCCACTCGAGAGCGCGTCGCGGTTGAGCGACCATAGTGACGGCCAACCTCCGTCGACATCGTTTGCGATCGCGATGTCCCAGAGGGTGTCGCCGGTCCGGATCGTGTAGGTCTCCCGCTCGGATGGCTTGGTCGCGGTCGTGCCCTGCGAGACCTCAGTGCGCTCCCCGCTGCGGGTCGTCCGGTCGGCCGAGTCCTCGCGAGCGGTGTCCTGGCTGGCGGTGTCTTCGCTGCTGGTGGTGTCTTCGGTGCTGGTGTCCGGTGCGGTTGTCGAGTCGCCGTCCTTGTCGCTCTCGTCGAAACCGAGTTCGTTCGAGCAGGCGGGCCAGGCGTTCCACCCCTGAACGTCCAGCACCTTCTCGGCGATCTCGATCTGCTCGGCCTTGGTGGCGAGATCGGCACGCGCGGCGTAATCCGTACCGCCGAACTCTTCCCAGGTCGACTGGGCGAACTGCAGACCGCCGTAGTAGCCGTTGCCGGTGTTGATCTGCCAGTCACCACTGCTCTCGCACTGCGCGAGACGGTCCCAGGTGTCGGTCGTCGCGGCCTGGGCGAGGCCGGTGAAGCCGACGACGGGGACGGCGGCTGCCACACCGGTGAGCGCGGCGGTCTTCGTCACCCTCTTCGCGGTACTGCGGGATCGGCTTGTGCCGCGATGCTGTGCGTACTTGGGCATGCTGGTGAGCTCCCTCTCGTCGCCTTCGGAGTGAGCTGTCGGGTTCGGGCGAGAGGTATGCCCGGCCGCACGAGGCGGCTTCACCCCAAGGACCCTCGTAGCCTGCGCGAGTCCGGTGGTGGTTCCTCCGACTCCGCCCGTCGATGGAGTTCGGCCTGTACGACACCGCTGGGCGGAGCTCGGCGAAGCGGTTCGTAGCCGCGCCCATGGCGGCGCGACCGGACAGACTCTAACGGTGTGGCCAATTCGTTAACAATCTCCGGGAGTGTACGACTTGCAGGGCACATTCCGCCACAAGTCTTGGAAAAATAGGGCGTTCCGGGCTCTTCGTCAGGTCCGTCCGTCTCTTTCCTGAGCGTCACGCAGTGCCCGTTCGAGGTGGGTATCGTCTGTTTTGTCAACAGGTGCCCACGCCGCCCGGAAAACCGTGAATCCGGCGACTTCCAGGGCGTCGCACACCTCGGGGTCGTCGTCGACGACCACGGCGACGTGCGCGGTCGCGGCGATCCGGCGGACCACGCCGAGCTTGAGCTGTCGGGCCGGTCGGTGGTCTCCGTCGCGACGCAGGAGCAGGCGTCCCGGCGGTACGTCGTGCCTGGCCAGCCAGCGTTCGGTCGTGGTCCGCAGCCGTTCGGGCCGGCCGGACAGGTAGACCACCTCGTGCTCGGCGGCGAGTCTTCGGGCGACGGCGATGCCCTCGGCGAGTGGTGGGTCGGCGGCCGCGGCGGCGAAGAACGCCTCCCAGTCCTTGGGCCGGCGTTCCACATGACGTAGCCGATGTCGGACATCGGCGAGGACACCGTCGATGTCGACGACCGCGTACGCACATCCGGGGGAGAGCGGCTCGCCTGGGGGAATGGACTGCTGGTCCGGCATGCGGCAAGCCTTCCAGGTCGACCGACACACTTTCGTACCGCGGCGTCCGACCGGTGGACCGCGTGGCGGCGCGCGGTACGTCGGTGTCGCCCGCTAGCGTGCGGGGCATCATGGCGATCACGTCCGCGATGACGCGTCCCGGCCCGCAGAGCGCGCCCGTCACGTTCGTGCACTCCAGCGACTGGCAGCTCGGCATGATGCGCCGCTTCCTCGGCCCCGAGGCGGGCGCGCGGTACGCCCAGGCACGCATCGACGCGATCGAGCGGATCGGCGCCGTCGCGCGCGCACACGCCGCCGCCTTCGTGGTGGTCGCGGGCGACGTCTTCGACGCCAACCAGGTCGACCGGCTGGTGGTCTCACGGGCCTGCGAGGCGCTCCGCACCATCGAGTGTCCGGTGCTGATCGTGCCCGGCAACCATGACTCGCTCGAACCGGGCACGGTCTGGTCCAGTCCGTTGCTGTCCGCGCATCTGCCCAGCCATGTCGACGTCCTGACCGATACCACTCCCCGCCGCCCGGCCGCCGGTATCGAGGTGGTCGGCGTTCCCTGGCGGACCCGGCGTCCGGTGAGCGATCCCCTCGCCGTGGCGGAGGGGTGGGATGCGGTCCCTGACCCCGGTGTCGTCCGGGTCCTCGTCGGCCATGGACAGGTGGAGTCCCTCGCTCCCGACGTGGGTGACCCGGCGCTGATCCGGCAGGCACCGTTGGAGAACGCGATCGAGGAGGGGCGCGTGCACTACGTCGCTCTGGGCGACCGGCACTCCCTCACGTCGGTGGGGGAGACCGGTCGGATCTGGTACTCCGGCACTCCCGAACCCACCAGGCCTGAGGAGGAACGACCGGGCGAGGTACTGGTGGTCACGCTCGGTCCTCGCCGCGCGTGCACCGTCACGCCGGTGCCGGTCGGCACCTGGCGGCTGCTGTCCCGGCTGGTGGACGTCGACGGCGACGACGGCATGGACGCCCTCGTGTCGTGGCTGGGCGAGCAGCCCGACAAGTCCCGCACCGTCGTACGTCTCGGTGTCCGCGGCACCGTGACGGTCAGCGGTCTGATGAGGCTGGAGATGCTGCTCGACGCGCAGGAGGAGGTCTACGCTGCCATCCAGCGCTGGAACCGGCACTGGGCGGTCACGGTGCTGCCTGACGACGGTGCGCTGGACGAGTTGCCCGTCACCGGGCCCGCCAGGGCGGCGTTGGAGGAGCTTCGGCTCGCGACCGGGGCCGGCGACATCCAGGCGGCCGACGCGCTCGCGTTGCTGCATCGCCTGGCCGGTGGCGCCGCATGAGCGTGAGGAGCCCCCGCGGAGGTACGCCGAGGGACGAGGTGTGCCGGAGTGAGGCACCGCAGCGGTCATGCCAAAGGGGAACAGCGTGAGCGCGAGGAGCCCCCGCGGAGGTACGCCGAGGGACGGGGTGTGCCGGAGTGAGGCACCGCAGCGGTCATGCGAAAGGGGAACTGCGTGAACCCCGGGTCGACGAGTGGGACGCGAGGAGGTGTCGGATGAGACTGCACCGGATCTCGTTGCGCAGGTTCCGCGGTGTGGCCGAACGCGACCTGACCTTCGACACCGCGGGCGTCACGGTTGTCGTCGGCGACAACGAGACCGGCAAGTCGAGCCTGCTGGAAGCGCTCACGCTGCTCTTCGAACTCCCCGACGACTCGAAGGCGGCGAGGTTGCGTGCCGTCCAGCCGGTGGGCCAGGACGTCGGGACCGAGGTCGCCGCCGAGGTCAGCTTCGGCGCCGTCCGGCTGCACTATCGCAAGCAATGGTTCCGGCAGCGGGCGACCGAGCTCAGGGTCGGGCCGGGCGGCCAGGCATGGACCGGTAGGCAGGCCCACGACGAAGCCGCCCGGCTGTTCGCCGAGCACGTCGACCGGACGCTGTGGGCCGCGCTGTCCGCGGGCCAGGAGGACAGCCTCGCCGTGCCGGTCGCGGGTTGGGTGACGGCCGTGCTCACCGCGTTGGACGACGTGGCCGGTGGCGAGATCGACCACGGCGCCGGGGTGCCCCTCGTCGGTGCCGTCGAGGCCGAGTTCCTGCGCTACTTCACACCGACCGGCCGGTCGACCGGTGACTACGCTCAGGTGCTCGGCCTGCGCGACGAGGCCAGGGCGGCGGTGGCCGAGGCGGAGGAACGACTGGCCGAGGTCGAACAGGACGTCACCAAGGCCGAACGTCTCGGCCGCGACCGGGAGGCTCTCGCGTCCCGGCTGACCGAGCAGACCGTGCGGGTAGGTGAGCTGGAGTCCCGCCGGCACTCAGCCGCCGAGCTGATCGGGCAGGTCGAACGCCTGCGCCGCGACGCCGATCTCGCACGGGAGCGACGCACCACGGCCCGTGGTGAGTCGACCCGCCGCCATCAGCTGCAAGCGGACGCGGCCAAGCGCGCCGAGACGGCGGCCGCGGCCGTGGAGTTCGCCCGCCAGGCCGGTGGTGTGCTTCGTACGGCTGAACATGAGCTAGAGCAACGCGCCGCGGCCCTGCGTACGGCGAGAGAGGACCTGGCCGACCGTCGCGCCTCCGTACGCCGGCTCGAGGCCCGGCGTGCGCTGCTGCGCGACCGGGCCGATCTCGCCGCCCTCGAAGCGCGACTCGGCGAGGTCGAGAAGGCACGCGCGGACGAACGTCGCCTCGCCGCCGAGCTGGCTCAGGCCACGATCGACGACGGCGTGCTCGAAGCGGCCGAAGCCGCCCACCGGGACGTCCTCACCGCCCGGGCGGCCCTGGCCGCCGGCTCCCCCAAGCTGGTCGTCGAGCGGCTTGGCGAGGGCGAGGTGGAGGTCGGAGGCGAACCTCTCACCGAGTCCACCGCCGAGCTCGTCGTCGAGCGGGACACCGTGGTCGAGGTGGGCGGTGTCCTCCAGGTCACCGTCCGGCCCGGAGAGGGCACCGCCGAGCTGGCCACCGCGTGCGCCGACTCCGAGCACCACGAGCGGGACCTGCTGGCCGATCTCGGAGTCTCCGACATCACCGACGTGCGTCGCGCGGCCCGCGTGCGTGCGGAGTCGGCGCGGGCCCTCGCCGGGGCGCGCGACGCTCTCTCCCGCAGGCTGGACGGTTCCTCGCCTCACGACCTGATCGCCGAACGTGACCGGCTCCGAGCGAGGCTGGACGCCGGCGCGACGGCCCGGGAGGGTGTCGGCGACGCCGATCGACAGGCGGTTCTCGGCGGGGACGAGCCGTCGGCAGCGGCGGCGGACGAGGTGCGCGCTGGGCTTGTCCAGGCCCAGGAGGCCGAGGCGGCGGGCGGGCGCGCCCTCGCCGAGGCGGAGGAGCGGGAGGCCCAGGCCCGCAAGCAGTACGAAACGGCGAGTGGCGACGCGACCGCCGCCCGGGTCCGCGCCGAGCAGGAGCTGGAGCGTCGCGACGACATCCGTGCGGCCGTCTCGTCGGCAAGGGAGGTCGCCACCGACGACGACCTGTCCGTGGCGCTGGCCGAGGTCGAGTCGGAGCTTGCGGTGCTCTCCGGCGAACTCGCCCTGGCCGAGGACGCACTGGCCGCGAGCGGCGTCGACCGGCTGGAGGAACGTCTCGTGGAGGCGGCTGCCCTACGGGGACAGCTCGCCAGTCAGGTCGACGACCTCGCCGGCGATCTCCGCCGCGTCGAGGGGCGACTCGAGATGGCCGGCGTCCAGGGCCTCGCGTCCGCCGTCGAGCGCGCCCATGCCGAGCTCTCCCACGCCGAGACCCGGGCCGAAGCCGTCGAACGCCGCGCGCTGGCGGCCCGGAGGCTCCGCGAGACGCTCGTCCGGCACCGTACCGAGACGCGCCGGCGCTACTCCACGCCGCTGCGCGAGCGGATCGAGGCACTGGGCCGGGTCGTCCACGGCCAGACGTTCGGTGTCGCGCTCGGCGACGACCTGGAGGTGCGGTCACGCACCTGGGAGGGCGTGACGGTGCCCGTGTCGTCGCTGTCGACCGGTGCGCGCGAGCAGCTGGCGACTGTCGTACGCCTGGCGATCGCCGGCCTCACCGCCACGGACGGAACCGGTGTCCCGGTGGTGCTCGACGACGCACTCGGCTGGTCGGACCCGACCCGGCTCGAGGCCATGGGGTTGTTGCTGGCGCAGGCGGGGGAGAGCAACCAGGTCATCCTGCTCACCTGCGTACCCGACCGCTATGTCGGCACCGTCGCCGGCGCCCGCATCCTTCGGGTCGACACGTGACGGTTCGGCTGGTCAGGGCCAAGGAACAGCACAAGCCGGTGCTCGAACGGTTGGTTCAGCTCTATCTCTACGAATTCTCCGAGTTCCGGACCCTGGAGCTCACCCCGCACGGCACCTTTCCGTACCGCTATCTCGACCACTACTTCGTCGAAGCCGGGCGGCAGGCGTCGTTCATCGTGGCCGGTGAGCAGATCGCCGGATTCGCTCTGATGCGGCGGCTCGACGACGGCAGCAACCAGGTCGCGGAGTTCTTCGTCCTGAAGGCGCATCGACGGCACGGAGTCGGTCGGGTCGCCGCTCACGCACTGTTCCGGCGCTTTCCCGGCCGGTGGAGCCTGGAGTTCGACCACACCAACGCCGCTGCCGGCCGGTTCTGGCCCGCCGTCGTGGCGGAGGTCGCGGGCGGACCAGTGGACCGACGCGAACTGGGCCCACCCGAGGTCGACCATCCGTGTACGCAGCTCGCGTTCACGATCTAGGGAGCGTCGCCGTCGGTGGGTGTGGCAGCGGCACCGTCGGCCGGGAGGCCGGTCGTACGTTCGGCGTGGCTGTAGACCACGAACCGCTCGCCACGCAGGAAGCCTACGACGGTCATCTGGAACCGCTCGGCGAGGTCCACGGCAAGGCTGGACGGTGCGCCCACGGCGGCGACGAACGGTATCCCGGCGGCCAAGGCCTTCTGGCAGATCTCGTAGCCGGCCCGACCGCTGACGACCAAGACGTGGTCGGACAGGGGGAGCAGACCCTGCAGGAACGCCCACCCGACCACCTTGTCGACGGCGTTGTGGCGGCCGATGTCCTCGCGGGCGCAGACCAGCGTGCCGTCGGGCGTGAAGAGCCCCGCCGCATGCTGTCCACCGGTGCGGCTGAACACGTCCTGCGCGGCGCGTAGCCGATCCGGCAACGCACACAAGGTCGACGCCTCGACGACCGGCCCCGCAAGGACAGGTTGACAGCCGCGGATCTCCAACTCGTCAAGGCTTTCCTTGCCGCACACGCCGCAGGCGGACGTGGCGGCGCCGTACCTCGCGGCCGGGGGTTCGGCGAGCGGTTGCGCAAGATCGACCGTCACGGCGTTGTACAACTGCTCGGTGGTCAGGGTGGCGTCGGTGCAGTACGCGATCCGCACCACGTCGTCCGGCCGGCTCACCAGATTCTCCGAGCGGAGAAATCCCGCGGCGAGTTCGAAGTCGGCACCAGGCGTCCGCATCGTCACGACGATCGACCGGGGTGCCGCTCCCGGCCAGCCGATCCTGATCTCCAGCGGCTCCTCGGTGGCGAGCCGATCGTCGCGCTGACGCGCCGACCCGCCGTCGAGATCGCGGACGCGGACACGGACCGTGCTGCCGGGCCGTCGCGTGGAGGCGTTCATGTCCTCATCCTCCCTTCCCCACCGGAAAATCAGGTGCCGAACGAACCGCAGCGGTCCTAGTATCGCGCCCATGGAGATGTGGGGCACCTAGCGACCTGCGTCGCTCGTGCCGCGGGCGCTTCGCCCGCGGGCTGGCCGGTTCTGGGCAACGGCGCCGGTCTGGTTCCCGTGCTGGACCTTCTGCGTCCAGCTGTGTCCCCGGTCTCCCCGGCGGACGCCGCGATGTTCGGTGCCCCGCCCACCTTCGAAAGAGTACGACGATGGCGCTGCAACGCGTCGGTCTCCGCCATCCCCGGGTCCGCGCCGCCCTGGCGACCGCGAAGAGCTCTGCCGCCGGGCCCTCCCCCTACCTCGTCGTGGAGGGGACGTGGGCACACGAGCGGCTGCTCGCGACCGGTACACAGGCCGAGACGTTCCTGTGGTGCCCGGACGCCACACGGACCGAGCGTGCCCGCGACTGCGCCGGCAGAATGTGTGAGCAGGCGACCGCCGCGTACGAGATCTCGGCAAAGGTTCTCGCCCGGCTGAGCGAGCGCGAGAAGCCGGACGGACTCGTGTCACTGGCTCGGCTCCCGCGCTGGGACGTGGAGGCGTGGAAGTTCGGTGAGTCCGCCCTCGTCCTGGTGGCCGACGGCATCGAGTACGCCGGGAATCTGGGCACCCTTATCCGTACGGCGGACGCGTGCCGGGCCGACTGTCTCCTCCTGGTGAACCGCCGGGTCCGGCTCACGCACCGGCGGGTGTTCGGGGCGAGTCGCGGGACAGTGCTGTCGACGCCGGTGCTGGAGTTCGGCAGCGGGACGGACGCGGCGGCGTGGCTCGCGCGGCACCGCTTCGAGGTCATCCTCGCGGATCCACGGGCGGACCGAAGCTACCGCGACTGCGCGTACCGGGGGCCCCGGACAGCCGTAGTCGTGGGTTCGGAGGGTCGAGGCCCGTCGCGCGAGTGGTCCGAGCGGAACGTCACAGCGGTGTCGATCCCGATGCTCGGATCCGCGGACTCCCTCAACGTCGCGACCTCCGCCGCGGTTCTGCTCTTCGAGGCGCGTGCCTGCCATGCCGGCTGGTGACTTCCGGCCAGGGGCGGTCTCCGGGCCGGTCGTCGCCCCACCTGCGTCAGCCGCACTCCGTACCGCACGGGCGGTGCAGAACGGAGTCGATGATGAGGCGTTCCATCGCGCCTGCCTCGGTGGCGCGGTAGGCCTGCCCGTTCGTCGCGCCAGCCAGGCGCTCGAGTGCGGCGAGGTCGGCTCGCGGTCCGATGCCGACAAGGGTGACGGCGACCGGACGCGCCGGATCTGCCTCCGCTTCCAGGGTGTCGAGAACCTGCGTGAGAGTCATGCCGGGAGTTTCTTCGTTCCCGCACGCCTCGGCCCGGGTCGCTGCGCCGAGGCACGCGTCGGTGAGGACCACGAGTGAGTTGACCACGGCCGGGTCGTACCCGGCCTGCGCGGCTCGGTAGGCGGCGAGGAACGTGTCGTAGACCGCCGTGCTCCCGCCAATCCGGCCAGGTAGTGCGTCGAGGTCGCGGTTGAGATCGGCGCGCTGCGGTGGTGCAAGCCGGCCGGCGGGGGAGAGCCGGAGATAGGGGCGGGTCCCGTCGCGGTTCTCCGAGAACTCCCAGAGACCGACGGCAGCCGTGTCCGGCAGGTAGCTCAGGGCCGCCTTGGTGGCGTCGCGAGCAAGCTCGATCCGGCTGCGCTCGCCGGTGTCGAACGCCATCGACCCGGAGATGTCGACGACGGTGAGTACGCGTGAGGCGCGGCTCGTGGCGGCCCAGCTACGGAGTACCTCGTCGGCGTCGTTCGGGGTACGGACCGGCAGGGGCGTGATGTCGCCTGCGGTGGCAGGGCCCGGGGGAGGTGCCAGGTCGCGGTAGTCGCGGAAGCCTGCCGCGCGGAAATCCGCACGGCCCGCCTTGGCCTGGGCGTACCGCATCAGCGCATCACCGGCCTCGACCAACGACGCGCCGTTCGGCTTGTCGTGCAGGACGGCCACCAGTGGATAGTCGAGCAGCACCGTGCCGTTGTCGGCGACGACGGGAACGACGTCGCTACGCGGGTTCTGGTGCCGGATGCTGAGCACCCGCTGCTCTGTCGCCGGCACTCCACGGCGCAGGCCCTCGCCGGTGGCGAGGGCGAGTTCGGCGTCGAGATCGTCGACTCGTTCCTTGGTCAGCTGCTGGATGGTGGTTCCGAGGCTGCTCCGCGCACCTGCCGGGCCGTCGGAGGCGGTGGTGGAACGCCGGAGGGCGAGCAAGGCGCTCAGGGCGACCCCCGACTTCTCCGGGTCACCGAGGGCCATCCGGCCGGCGGTCGCGAGCGTTGCCCAGGTGCCGGAGTCGTCCCTGAGGTCGTCCGCCTGTGCCCGGCTGGTGGCGAGGACGAGTGGTGTCGCGGCGATGGACGGGCCGATCGAGCGCACCCGGTCTTGGGGAATTCCCGTCCGCGACACCCATTCCCAGGTGTTCGGGATCCACAGGTCGGGGGTCTCGCCGGGGTCGTCCCCGGAGAGCCGCGAATAGACCGCATGCGACGTCGCCGCGGTGACGGAGTACGTCACGCAGGCGCCGTCAACCGGAACGCGTTCGGTCTCGACGCGCTTGGCGATCTGTTTCAGGGGCGCCACGATCTCGGGAGGTGCGGCGACGTGGACACGGAGCGTGCCGCTGCAGGGGTTCGGCTCGCCGATCGTCGCGATCCGGAGCTCGCGTACCGCGACGAACGCGGCAACCGGGACCAGGAGGGCGAGGATCAGGACAAGCACGATCGGCGCACGGCCTCGACGCGGCTGGTACGCGGCGGCATGGCGTCCGGGCATAGTTCACCCTTCCCACCCCGGTCCCCGGCGGAGACTACCTGACAGGCGGAAACTACGCTCCCCCCGTCACACGTCCGCGGCTCAGGTGGCCGCGAACACTCCAGGATCCTCGCCGAAGGGGAGCGCCCGTGATGCTGCTGCGTGCGGCACGGAGGATGGCCACGCTGCGGGGGCGGGTCGACCTGCTGCTCCTCGGCCCGGCCTTCGTCGCCGCCATCGCCTACGTGGATCCCGGCAACGTCGCCACGAACGTGACCGCGGGTGCCGAGCACGGCTACCTGCTGGTGTGGGTGATCGTCTCGGCCAACCTGATGGCCGGCTTGGTGCAGTACCTCTCGGCGAAGCTCGGCCTCGTCACCGGACAGTCACTGCCCGAAGCGGTGCGTGACCAGATGCCGCGGTCAGTACGCCTGGGCTACTGGCTGCAGGCCGAGGCCGTGGCGATCGCGACAGATCTCGCCGAGGTCATCGGCGGTGCGTTGGCTCTCCGGCTGCTGTTCGACCTGCCGCTCGTGATGGGTGGGCTGATCACCGGGTGCGTGTCGATGGTGCTGCTCGCCGTGCAGGACCGCCGTGGCCAGGCGCCGTTCGAACGCGTCGTCGCCGGGCTCCTGCTGGTGATCGCCGTGGGTTTCTTCGCGAGCCTGGTCGTGGCGCCGCCGTCGGCGAGCGGTGCGGTGGCGGGCCTGGTGCCACGGTTCGACGGTACGGACAGTGTCCTGCTCGCGGCGGCGATGCTCGGGGCCACGGTGATGCCGCACGCGATCTATCTCCACTCGGCGCTGGCGCGCGACCGGCACGGCCGGCCCACCGGCGCGCGGAAACGGCCCGTCCTCGTCGCCACCCGCGTCGACGTCGCTCTGGCCATGCTGCTTGCCGGAAGCGTCAACCTCGCCATGCTCCTCGGCGCGGCCAGCGCACTGGGTGGCATGGCCGGTGTCGACACCCTCGAAGGAGCACACGCCGGGCTCGGCCAGGTGCTGGGACCCGCGGTGGCGACGCTCTTCGCGGTCGGGCTGCTCGCATCGGGACTCGCGTCGACGTCGGTCGGATGCTACGCGGGAGCGGTGATCATGCAGGGGTTGCTGCGGATCCGGATCCCGCTCCTGGTTCGTCGACTCGTGACCCTGATCCCGGCGTTGGGACTGCTCGCGGCCGGTGTGGATCCGACGTGGGCGCTGGTCCTGTCCCAGGTGGTGTTGTCGTTCGGTGTGCCGTTCGCCCTGGTGCCGCTCGTCGTCCTGACCGCCCGGAGGCGGGTGATGGGCACCGACGTCAACCACCGGGTGACAACGGTCCTCGCGAGTGGTGCGACCGCCGCGATCGTGCTCCTCAACGGTGTCCTGATCGGCCTGGTCCTCACCGGCACCGCCTGACCGGCCTGGTCCTCACCGGCACCGCCCGACCGGCTGGCCCGCACCGACCCCTCGGCCGGAAGCGGCAGGCGGTGTTGACGACTCCACCTGACCGCACAATCCTGAGATCGCCTCTTCCTAAGGAGTCCTTAAAAAGTGGCCGACGTCCGTACGCGTGCCGCCAATCGAGCGGTCGTCCTCGGTGCCCTGCGTACCGGAGGGTCGCTGTCGAAAGCGGACCTCGCGCGCCGCCTCGGGCTGAGCGTGCCGACGGTCACCGAGATCCTGCGTGACTTCGAGAACGACGGCATCGTGGCGGCTGTCGGCGAGGGTCCGTCGTCCGGTGGCCGGCGACCGATGCTCTACCGGCTCCGTACGCACGCCCTGCGCGCCGTCGGGGTGAGTGTCGACCCGGACCGGATCACGGCAGTGGTCTCCGATCTGTCGGGGGAGATCTCGACCGAGGCGGCTCTGGCCGTCGACTTCGGCGACGGGGACACGACCTTCACCGACACGCTGGTACGCGTCCTTGACCAGGTACTCGCCGATGTCGGCACCGCCGAGCACCTGGCCGGTATCGGAATCGCGGTCCCGACGACGATGCGCCGGTCACAGAAGGGAAGGTTCGCGCCGCTCGACCATCCGCAGTGGAACGCCGTCGACCTCCACGCCGTGCTCGACGAGCGTTACCGGTTACCGGTCGTGACCGAGAACCGGGCGCACGCCGTCGGCGTGGGGGAGCACCTCTTCGGAGCCGGGAGGGGAACGTCCGACCTGCTCTGCCTGATGCTCGGTTCCGGCCTCGGGGCGGCGATCCTCGCCGGCGGTGCACTCTTCACCGGAGGCGACGGAGGAGCCGGAGCCCTCGGCCGGATGGCCCTCGAGGTTCCTGGACGCGGCAACCAAAACGGCGACGGAGGCGGAGGCTCGGTACCCACGATCGGCGAGCAGGTGAGCGCGGCCGGCATCGCACGGACCGCGGTCGACCGGCTCCGCGCCACCGGCCGGGACACCCACCTTGGCACGCCGTTCGCGGAGGTCGACGTCGACCACGTGATCGACGCGGCAGCCGCCGGCGACCCGCTCATGACCGCGGTTCTGGCAGACGTGGGACGTGTCCTGGGGTGGGTCGTCGCGACGACGCTCTGCGTCACCGACTCCGACCTGGTGCTGCTCTGCGGTCCGACGATGCGGGCGGGCGCCCTCATCGTGGAACCGCTGCGGGAGGCATTGGATGGCCAGGTTCCGTTCGCGCTCCCACGGCTTCGGATCGGTCAACTCGGCGCCCGGGCGGGTCCACTAGGCGCGGCAGCCCTCGTCCTCACCGAGTTGGTACGCGAGGAGTTCACACCCGTCGGGGAGGTGGCGCGCTAGCCGCGATACGGAAACGTCGATCGCTCCCTCCCACCAGGCGTCACGGATCAGGAGTCCCTCCATCATGGCGACAAGCCCGAACGTGTTGTTCCTGATGACCGACGAACACCGGTACGACGTGTCGGGGTTCGCCGGCAACCCGGTCGTTCGTACGCCGAATCTCGACCGGCTCGCTGCCGACGGCGTGGTGTTCGACAACGCCTACACGCCGTCGCCCATCTGCGTACCAGGTCGGCAGAGCCTGATGGCGGGCCAGCTGCCGCGGACGACAGGGTGCCTGAGGTTCGGCCAGGACCTGCCGCCGGGACACCCGACATTCGCGCGAACGTTCGCCCGGCACGGCTACGCGACCGTGTGCGCCGGCAAGCTGCACCACCAGGGCACCGACCAGATGCAGGGCTGGACGCATCGGATCGGCGCCGACACCGTGCTCGCGCCCGAGTTCGTGAGCGATCCGGCACCGGAGTTCGCCGCTCGTGCGTACACCCTCAAGGGGTTGAAGTGGTCGGACGCCAAGGAGGTCAGGCGGGCGGGGATCGGGCGCAGCCCGTGGGCGGCCAAGGACGACCTCGCCCTGACCGGTGCGCTGGACTTCATCGAGGAGTACTTCTGCGATCCCTCCTACGACCGCTCGACACCGGACCGGCCGCTGCTGTTGAAGATCAGTCTCAACCAGCCGCACTATCCCTACTTCGCTCCGAAGGATCTCTTCCGCTACTACCTGAACCGGGTCGAGCCGTACCTCGACGAGGCGGTGTCGCCGCATCCGTTCCTGTCGACCCGCCAGGTGTGTCCCGGCGTCGACGCGACGGAGACTGAGATTCGGCGGGCGACGGCGGCCTACTACGCGATGGTGGAAAACGCGGACGCGATGTTCGGCCAGGTGCTCCAGGCGCTCGACCACGTGGGGCAGTCCCTCGACGACTGGATCGTCGTCTACACGGCCGACCACGGCGAGATGCTCGGCCAGCACGGGGTGTGGGAGAAGCAGAAGTTCTACGAGGCGAGCGCCAGGGTTCCGTTGGTCGCCCGCTGGCCGGCGGCGTTCGGTCCCGGCCGGGTCGACGTGAACGTCAACCTGTGCGACCTCTACGCCACCCTGTGCGACCTGGCCGACCTGGAGACACCGAACGGACTGGACAGCAGGAGCCTGGTGCCGCTCCTGCGCGGCGACACCACCGGATGGTGCGACGAGTCCGTCTCCCACTTCGGGCAGGCGAACCTGATGATCAAGCGTGGTGACCTGAAGTACCAGTACTACGGAGAGAGCATGCCGGAGGTGTTGTTCGACCTCGACCGTGATCCAACGGAGACGACGGACTTCGCGGCCGATCCGACGTACGCGGCGGCGATGGATACCTTCCGGGCCCGTCGGTCGGCGTTGGCCTACGGTCCCGACGCCGACCCCCACTACCGCAACGCGGGCTACGAGGAGGACGCATGACGACGCAGCTGTCCCGGCGCCAGCTGATGCTGAGTGGAGCAGGTTCGGCACTCGTCACCGCCTGCCTGTCCGGCTGTGACCTGCTGTCCACCCGTCCGGAGAACAGACCGGACGAAAGGCCGGTGAGGGCGGGCGACAGGTCCAGGGAAGCGCCGATGCTCGCGCGAAAGGTCAAGGCGGGAAAGCTGCCCGCCCTGGCCGATCGGCTGCCCACGCGGCCCCTGGCGGTCGAGCCGGTCGAGAGTGCGGGCGTCTACGGCGGCACGTGGAACACGGCCCTGCTCGGTCCCGCGGACACCCCCTGGCTGGACAAGACGGTCCACTACGACTGCCTCATGCGGTGGAAGCCGGACTTCTCCGAGCCCATCCCGAACATCGCCGAGTCGGTGGATGTCGGGGGCGGCGGCCGGACCTACACGTTCCACCTGCGGCCCGGCATGCGGTGGTCCGACGGGGAGCCGTTCACGGCCGACGACATCCTCTTCGCTGTCGAGGACGTGCTCCTGAACGAGGAGCTGAGCCCGGTTCCGCCGGGTTGGCTCGTCTCCGGTGACGATCCGGCGGAGGTCACGGCGCCGGACGACGCGACGGTCCGGTTCTCGTTCGCCCAGCCGAACGGGCTTTTCCTGCAGAACCTCGCGTCCCTCCTCGGTACGCCACTGACAGCCCATCCACGGCACTACTGCGAGCGGTTCCACCAGGCGTACGACGAAGGGGTCGCCGCGACGGCCGAGGAGGAAGGGTTCGCGGACTGGACCGAGCTGTTCCTCGCCAGGACCAGCGCGGCCGCCAACCCGGAGCTCCCGAGCCTGTTCGCCTGGGTCTACACGACCACGCTCGGCACGGGGAACCAGATGGTGGCCGAGCGCAATCAGTACTACTGGAAGACCGATCCGGACGGCCGGCAGCTTCCCTATCTCGACCGGGTCGTCTTCGACATCGTGCAGAACGATCAGGTCATCCTGCTCAAGGCCAGCAACGGCGAGTTCGGCATGCATGCCCGACACATCAACACGTTGAGGAACAAGCCCGTGCTGGCCCGCAACCGCAAGCGGGGCGGGTACGCGTTCTTCGATCTGGTCCCGTCGATCATGAACGACCTGCTGGTGCAGCTGAACCTCGCGCACGAGGACGACGCCCTACGTG
>JBOHED010000356.1:0-5893 GCA_050700915.1 Actinopolymorphaceae bacterium
ACCCGCTCCGCCAGAACCGGCGACTCCTTCAGCCCACCACGCTTCGGCCCACCGCCGCCCTTGTCCGCACCAGCGCCGCCGCCCTGCCCAGAGCAGCCCCCCACCACCACACCAGCCCCGACAACACAACCGCCTACGCGAAAGGTCCTGCCTCATCAGAGTCCTCCTACGGCCGGGGTCGCCGTGAAACGATTCACTGGGTGGGTCGATGGTCGACGGGTCGCCTGGTGGTGTCAAGGCTCCGGTCGGGCCCGGGGGTGGCCTGATCCGGCGACTGAGAGACGAACCGAGTCCGGCCGGGGCTACCCGCCCGCGCGGTACACCGCGACCTCGGTCATGGTCGGGGTGAAGGCCTCGGTGGCGATCTGCTCGGTGAGCGCCACTCGGAGCCCGGAGGTCGTGACGCTACCGAAGCCGGTCACCGTCAGGTCGTGGCCGATTCCGTCGTCGCGGTTCGCGAACGTCACCCACGCGCCGGCCCCGGCGTCCCACCGCTGGAGTTCGAACGACTGGACACGCGGGTTGGTGCCCCCGTCGGTGTACTCGTCGAGGTACACCTCGTCGAACGTCGTGTCCGCACCGAAGTCGATGTCGAGCGTGATCGGATAGGCGGCGTCGTCGGCTGCTGCCCAGCGGGTCGTGAGGTCGCCGTCGGTCAACTTCTCCGCGCCGAGCGCGCCGCCGGCCCCGGGGTGGGTCGAACTCGCGGTGACGGGCTTGCCGAGCGCGAGGTTGATCCGGTTGCCGGGCTCCTCCTCGATCGGGTCGTCGTCCACCGGGTCGGTGACCTGCTCGCCGATCCGGCTCTCCGCGATGCCGATGTCGGGTGCGTCGCCGTAGTAGATGTGGGTGCCGAGGAAGTCCTCGGTGCCCAGGTGCGGGTTGTACCGGCCGGCGTCGATGAGTGGCGAGTCGCCGCGCAGCCGGAAATGCTCGGCGGCCCTACGGATCCGGTCGACGCCCAGGCCGGTGGGGTACCTGCCAGGGTCGCCGACGAAGCTCGGATGGGCGAAGACCGCGTTCGGGTCTTCAGGTTCCTGGCCGGAGTGGGTGCCACCCGCCTCGTAGAATGCGTTGTTCGAGAACACCGCGTGGCGCAACGCGTCGGTTCTGCGGTACCACGGCGTCGATTCCGTCTGCGAGGCGTTGTAGAAGATGTTGTTCAGGAAGTAGACGCGACTCAGGAACGTCTCGTCGTGGAAGTAGTCGAGGTCGGCGCCGTCGTAGACGAAGGTGTTGTTCGTGAAGTAGGTCGGCGAGTAGTTCGTCGACAGCATGTTCTTCACGAGGACGCCGTTGTCGTTGACGCTCAGGTTGTAGCGGGCGACCGAGTTGGAGCTGTTGCCCATGTACGACATCCAACCGGCCGCATTGTCGTGTGAGTAGTTGTACTGGTAGGTGACATTGAAGTTCGTGTACTCGAGGTCCCATGCGGTGCCGTCGAACTCGTTGTGCGGGCCGCCGTAGACCTCGTTGTACTGCATGACAGAGTCCGCGCCAGCCCACAGGTAGAGCGCGACCGACACCGAGCCATAGCGCTCCAGGAACCCGTTCACCTCGTTGTACTCGACCGTCATGTTCTTGGTGTTGGCGAGCTGGATCGCGCCCTGACCGATACTCTCGGCGTAGTTGTGGCCGATGTAGACGTCCCGGCTGTAGAGGTCGCGGGTGCGCACCCAGAGCTGTTCCCACCCCTCGTGCCACTTCCCGTTCTCGTCGTACTGGCCGGCCTCGGGGTATCTGTCGTTGAACCAGTTGAACGCGAACTGGATGGCGTGCAGCTCGACGTTCACGAACGTGTTGTCCTCGATCCGGACGTCTTTGAAGTAGTAGCCGCCGGTCCCGTACTCCGTGTACTTGCGGCTGCCGAAGACCTGGAAGTTGACGCCGCCGTAGTGCATCTGCTGCCAGAAGTCCGGGCCGTCGGTGTGATGGACGTACACGTCGGAGATCCGGAAGTGGTCCATGACGTTGTCCGCGCCGTCGGCCAGCTTGTCGGCGTTGATCGACACCATGATGCCGTCGCGGACGACTCGCTCGGTGGTGATGTCGGTGGCGAAGTCGTCGTCGTTGGACAACTCGACGTGGTTGATCTCCCAGTGCTGCTGGTTGCGCAGCACGATGGCGCCGGTCAGACCGACCGTCTCGGGGTTCTTCGTACCGTCGGCGTTGAACGGGTTCGGCACGTTGCCGTTCGTCGCGATGTACGGCCGGCGAGCGCGCGGATCGCCGTACGCCGAGATCGTGATCGGTGTGCCCTTGCTGCCCGAGCCCTTCGGCCACAGCTGCTCGTCGTGCCATTGCTCGCCGGCCTTGAGCAGGATGCGGTCGCCGGGCGCGAACGTCTTCGCGTTCGCCGCGGCCAGACTTCGCCAGGCCCTCTTCGGCGAGGTCCCGGCAGCGGTGTCGCGCCCCCGTGTGGCGTCGATGAAGTAGTCGGTGCCGCCGGTCCTGTTCGGCTGGTTGCCCGGCCAGTTCGTACCGGGGGTGGCGCTCACCCGGTCCGACGCCGTCGCGGGCATCGGCGGCCACGCGAGGAGTGCGGCGAGCAGTGCGGTCAGCAGGGCGGCGAGGCCGGCGCGGACCGTCCGGGCAAAGGGCCGCCGGTACACCGGCTTCCCCCCGCGGGCGGAGAATGGTGTCGTTCCGGATGCTGTCATTGCCGCACATCCTCTGCGTTGATGGCCTCGACCGCCGCGGTGTCGACCTCGATCGTGCTGCTGCCCACCCGGCGTTGAAGGAACTGGCGGAACTTCTCCTCGACGAGCGACTGCTGGATGCGCTGGGAGTAGGCGGCGAGCGCCGCCTCCTCGTCGACGGCGATGTCGTCGAGCTCGTAGTACGTGACTTGGCCGGTGCCGACGATCGGCGCGGAGATCTCACCCTGGGCGAGGTTCCCGAGCACGGCCGTGAGGTCCTGGTCGTGGCTGTTCATCCCCGCCGAGCCGCCGTCGTACGTGCCGGTGGTGAGCGTGGCACCGGGCCCTGGAGGGTCGACGTCGGCGAGGCGTCTGGCGGCGGCCACCCGTCGCTGCAGACCCTCGGTGTCGTTCGGAGAGGCGTCGTCGGGCAGCTCGACGACGAGCTTGGAGTAGCGGTAGGTGGTCGCGTTGGCGCTCCAGGAGTCCCGGTCCGCCTCGAAAGCGCGCGGGATCTCGGCGTCGTCGACCCAGAGCGGGTCGTCGACGGTCGCGCTGAGCCGCCTCTTCAGTGCGGTCGTAACCTCGGTGAGCCGGTGTGAGTAGTACTCCTCGGCGGCGAACTCCGCGACACCGTAGACGGTCTCGCCGCTCGCGATCGCGTCGGCGCGCCGCGCGTTTTCCTCCGCCACCTGGGTGAGGAACTCCTCGTGGTCGATCGGGATGGACAGGCCGTGCTCCTCGGCGAGGACGAGCGTGGCCTTGTCCCGCCAGATCTCGTCGAGCGCGCGGGAGGTGAGCCGCTCGAGCGCCGTCCCGTCGCCGACCGGTGTGGCCCAGTCGATCGCGCCGGTTGCCGGCAGGTGGTATTCGTTCCGCAGCTCGTTCTGGACGGTCGGCGCGAGGCGCCGCATGTGGAAGAGCAACTCGTCGCGGGTCACGGTGTGACCGTCGAGGGAGCCGACCTCGCTTGCGGGGCCGGCGAGCACGATGCCGGTGAACGCGAGTCCGGCGACGACGACACACACGCCGGTGCTCAGGGCGGCAACCGCCCGGCGCGACAGCCTGCTCACCGCACCCTCCTGCCGCTGGCCCGATCGCGGCTCTTCGGCAGTGCCGCCGCGCCCCATGTCCGGGGGTCGTGGCTCACAAGTCCGATCAGAGCGTTGTCAGAGTGGCATCGATAACATCAGCGCGCAAGAGAGACCGTGTGGCCCACCATTGCCACACGCTCAGTGGGAACGTCGCGGTGCGGTGGAGGCGCGTACCGATAGTGACGCGGGGGCGACGTACTCGCCACCTGCGGCATCGTCGCCGTGCAGCAGCAGGTCGACGGCTGCCGCGCCACAGCGGTAGAAGTCCTGCCGCACGGTGGTCAGTGGCGGGGAGCAGTACGCCGCCAGCGCGATGTCGTCGACGCTCACGATCGACACGTCGTCGGGTACGTACCGGCCGCGCTCGCGCAGGGCACGGATCACCCCGAAGGCCATCTCGTCGCTGGCAGCGAAGACAGCGGTCACGTCCGGGATCACGGCGAGTACCTGTCCCTTCTGGTATCCCGACTCGGGCGACCAGTCTCCCTCCAGCGGTGGCGGTGCCTCGATCCCGGCTGCGGCCAGGCACTCCTGCCAACCCATGCGCCGCTGATGTGCCTCGATCCACTCGTCCGGGCCGGAGACGTGCCAGACCTGGCCATGCCCGAGGTCGAGCAGGTGCTGGGTGGCGACACGTCCCGCCTCCCGCTGGTCGATCCCGAGGACCCGGGCACTCGCCGTGCGCGAACCGTCGAGGGTGACGGTCGGGATGTCCCGGGTGATGTCGTCCATCATCTGCGTCACCGAGATGAGCGGCACCGCGAGGACGATGCCGTCCACGCTCTGGTCCGCGAGCTTGGACAACGAACGCTCCATCAGGCCGGTGTCGAGCCGGGCGATGGTCGCGATGCTCACTGCGTACCCGGACTCGCCGGCAGCCGCCTCGACGCCCGCGGTCACCGCGGAACGCGAGTAGTAGCCGCCGGACTGCAGCAGGACGAGGCCGATGGTGTGGCTGCGCCCCGAGGCGAGCACCCGGGCAGCGTTGTTGAACCGGTAGCCGAGCTGGCCCGCCGCGGCGAGCACGCGCTTCCTGGTCTCAGGATTGACGTTCGGCGAGTCGCGGAGTGCACGTGAGACGGTCTGCGCCGACACTCCGGCACTTCGGGCGACGTCAGCCATTCTCGGCGGTCTCGCTGGCCTCGCCGTGGCACCGGCCATGGCGCTCCTCTCCCGCGACCGATCCGCGATGTCGCCAGCCGAATCCTAGCGACCCGAGGCGAAATGGCACCGGTAACACCAGCGATGCGGCGTACGCACGGTCACGGTGCGCGGGGGAAGGTCGGGAACTGACGACAGGCGATCGCCTCACGCGCCCGCGGGCGCGGTACGCGAGACGACGACACGGGCCACGCAGAGCTCGTCCGACGTGGCGACACGCAGGTCGGCGCCGCCGTTCTGCCGGTTGGCGAACCGCACGTCGGCCAGCTCGAACGTCTTGCTCACCCACGTGTTGCCACCGGTCGACTGCGCAGAGCCACCGTCGGTGTAGGCGCCTTCGACCGCACCGGTGGGATCGTTGGAGTCGTAGTGGAGGCCGAACGCCACGTCGGGGGCGTCGAAGTACTCCACCGTCACGAACAGCGAGGTGTCCCGCGCGTCGAACAGGAACGTGTCGTCCACCCGGAGATAGAAGTACGACGACTCCCACTGCGTGAACACCGGGCGCCGGCACTCCCGAGAGGCCACGGTGTCGGCCGCAGTCTGGCCGTCCTGCTGCTCGATCAGCTCCACGCCATGGGACTGGTTCTGCGCGGCCAGCAGCACGTCGACCTGCGCGGCATCGGCGTACGAATGCTCGACGACCTCGACGACGAACCGCAGGCGACGGGTCATGCCGGCGTACCGCAGCACAGCGGTGACGACCTGCTCGCCCAACGCGGTGTCCGGGGGTACGGAAACACCCACGGACAGGCGCTCGGTACCGCCTGGCGGGGCGGTGAACTCCAGCTCACCGGGGTCGGCACTCCACCCGTCCGGCAGCTCGAGCGAAAGGGTCGCCGTCACCGTCTCGCGTGCGTAGCTCGTGGCGTCGAACAGCAGCGTCGACGTCCCTTCCCGGGCCACGATGGTACGCAGAGGGCTCAGCAGCACCTGGTCGAGAAGGTGGTGACGGACCAGCGCGTAGAACGTGTGCGCGTCGACGATCTCCACACCGGC
>JBOHED010000357.1:0-10913 GCA_050700915.1 Actinopolymorphaceae bacterium
ACGCCGAACCGGTGTTCTTCGCGTGCGCGAGGTCCTCAGGACTGGCCATGCCTGCCTTCGATCGCTGAGTGGGTCACCCCCGCATTGTTCCGCGCCGGCCGACCTGCACGGTGAGAGGGGGTTCACCGGAGGCCGATGCAACACCGCCCGGTGGCCGCTCGGTCACGCGTGTCTAGGACCCGCCTCAGGCGGACGCCTCGGCGAAGGGGTTCTCCACCCGTGAGAGCGCCGAACGATCGGCCTGCCACCCGACATCTCGTCAGGCTTCGGGCAACCCGCCGAGCTGGGCGTCGATCCGGGCGATCTCGGCTTCGGCTGACGCGAGCTGGCCGCGAACCTTCTCCACCACGGCGGGCGGTGCCTTGGCCAAGAAGTCGGCATTGTCCAGTTTCCGCCCGGCCTGGTCCCGTTCCTTGCGGGCGTTGCCGAGGTCCTTGTCGAGGCGCTTACGTTCCGCGGCGACGTCGATCGTGCCGGCAGTGTCGAGCTCGACCGTGACGTTCTCGATCAGGACCGACGCCGTACGCGAGAAGCCGTCGCCGGGCGGGTCGAGCCGCAGGAGCGTACGAATGGCCGGCTCGTGGGCCGCGAGCACCGTCGCGTTGATCCCCACCAACTGGGCGGGCACCCGCTGGCCCGGCTTCAGACCCTGGTCGGAGCGGAACCGCCGGACCTCGGTCACCAGCCGCTGCAGCGAGCCGATCTCCGTCTCCGCCTCGTCATCGGCGTACGACGGGTCGGCGACCGGCCACTCCGCCACGACCACCGATTCGCCCTTCGCCACCGCGAGCCACAACTCCTCGGTCACAAACGGCATCACCGGATGGAGCAACCGCAGCAGCCGGTCGAGCACATGTCCCAGGACCGCCCGCGTGCCGTCAGCCGCCGCACCGCCCGCTGTCAAGGTCGTCTTGGCAAGCTCGACGTACCAGTCGCAGAACTCGCTCCACGCGTACGCCTGGATCGCCTCACATACCTTCGCGAACTCGTACGTCTCGTAGGACGCGTCCACGTCGGCGATCAGCCGGTGCAGCCGGGACAGGATCCACCGGTCCGCGGTCGACCGCTCCTCGGCCGGCGGCAGCGGTCGCGCGGGATCGGCGCCGTTCATCAGCGCGAAGCGGGTCGCGTTCCACAGCTTGGTGGCGAAGTTGCGCGAGCCCTGGCACCACTCCTCGCTGACGGGTACGTCGGAGCCGGGGTTGGCGCCGCGCGCCAGGGTGAACCGGGTCGCGTCGGCGCCGTAGCGGGTGATCCAGTCCAGCGGGTCGACGACGTTGCCGAACGACTTCGACATCTTCTTGCCGTGTGCGTCGCGGACCATGCCGTGGAGGACGACGGTCCTGAAGGGTACGGAGTCGGCGGGACCCTTGTCCTGCATGGCGTAGAGCCCGAACATCGCCATCCGCGCGACCCAGAAGAAGAGGATGTCGTAGCCGGTGACCAGAACGCTGGTCGGGTGGTAGCGCGCGAGGTCGGGCGACTCGTCGGGCCAGCCGAGCGTCGACACCGGCCACAGCCCGGATGAGAACCACGTGTCGAGGACGTCCTCGTCCTGGGTCCAGCCGTCGCCGGTGGGCGGTTCGTCGTCCGGGCCGACGCACGCGACCTCGCAGTCCGGGCCGTACCACACCGGAATCCGGTGCCCCCACCACAGTTGCCGGGAGATGCACCAGTCGTGCATGTGGTCGACCCAGGAGAAGTACCGCTTCGCCATCTCCGGTGGGTGGATCTCGATCCGGCCGTCGCGTACGGCGTCGCTCGCGGCCGCGGCCAGCGGCTCCACCCGGACGAACCACTGCAACGAGACGCGGGGCTCGACCACCGTGTCGCAGCGCTGGCAGTGGCCGACGGCGTGGCGGTACGGGCGTACCTCCTTCACGATCCGGCTCTGCTCCCGCAGCGCGGCGACGACGGCGGGACGTGCCTCGAACCGGTCCAGCCCCTGGAACGGACCGTGGGCGGTGATGACACCGTGCTCGTCCATGATCGTGACGCTCGGCAGGTCGTGCCGGCCGCCGATCACGAAGTCGTTCGGGTCGTGAGCCGGTGTGACCTTGACCGCGCCCGTCCCGAACTCCGGGTCGACGTGGACGTCGGCCACGATCGGGATCCGCCGGCCGGTCAGCGGCAGCTCGACCTCGGTGCCGACCAGGTGGGCGTACCGCTCGTCGCTCGGGTGAACGGCAACCGCCGTGTCGCCGAGCATCGTCTCGGGGCGCGTCGTCGCGACCACGACCGAGGCGTCCCCTTCGCCGTAACGGATGGACGTCAGCTCGCCGTCGTCGTCGGCATGCTCGACCTCGATGTCGGACAACGCGGTGAGGCAGCGGGGGCACCAGTTGATGATCCGTTCGGCGCGGTAGATCAGGTCGTCGTCGAACAACCGCTTGAACATCGTGAGCACCGCGCGCGAACGACTCTCGTCCATCGTGAAGCACTCGCGGGACCAGTCGACCGAGTCGCCGAGCCGGCGCATCTGGCCGAGGATCGTCCCGCCGGACTCGGCCTTCCACTGCCAGACGCGTTCGACGAACGCCTCCCGGCCGAGATCGTGGCGGGAGAGTCCCTCCTTGGCGAGTTCGCGTTCGACGACGTTCTGGGTGGCGATGCCGGCGTGGTCCATGCCCGGGAGCCAGAGTGCGTCGTAGCCCTGCATCCGGCGGCGGCGGATCAGGATGTCCTGGATCGTGTGGTCGAGCGCGTGCCCGACGTGCAGTGAGCCGGTGACATTGGGGGGTGGGATGACGAGGGAGTACGCCGGCTTGTCCGAGTCCTCGCCGCCCGCGGAGAAGTAGTCGCGCTCGACCCAACGGTCGTACAACCGCTGCTCCACCTCGGCAGGTACGAAGGCCTGCGGCAACTCCTGCGCTGGGGCCGGCGGGGACACCTCGGAACGTTCGGGCGCACTCATGCGGTGCAGTGTAGGGACCAGCCCGGGCCACCCCACGATGGCGGTCGGGCGGGTCGGCGGTCAGAATCGTGCCGGTGAACGAGCAGAGTGAATCCACCTATGTCGTACGACCGGCCACGAGCGACGACGCCGAGTTCATCGCCTTGATGACGCTGGAGGCGTTCAACTGGGATCCCGCCAGGACTCCCTTCACCATGGCGCAGCTGCTCGCCGATCCGGCGCTCGCGAAGTACGTCGAAGGCTGGCCGGCCGCCGGCGAGCAGGGTGTGGTCGCCTGGGCGTCGGACCCCATCAGCGGGAGCCCGGCACGGGTCGGGGCGGCGTGGTGGCGGTACTTCTCGGCCGCGGAGCCGGGCTACGGCTACGTGGCCGACGACGTACCCGAGATCGGCATCGCGGTCGTGGCGTCGTGGCGAGGCCGCGGCCTCGGGCGGGCGCTGCTGCGCGGGATCGCCGACCGTGCCAGGGCCGCCGGCCTCACCCGGCTGAGCCTGAGTGTGGAACGCCCCAATCCGGCAGCCCGGCTCTACGCCGCGGAGGGGTACGACGTCGTCGTCGGCGACGACAACGCCGACACGAGGGCGAAGCGGCTCTGAATCTCGGCTCTACTGACTCATCGTGGTTCTTTGAGGTCTGGTGGTCGGCTCGGCCGGGGAGTGTGCGGCGGCGGCCGGCGAGGCTTGCGTGGCGATGGCGATGAGGCCTCGGCGCTACGCGGGCGCGGCCGTTTCCACGATCATGCGCGAAAGATACCCACCGTACCGCCCGATCCTTGGGCATCTTCTCGTGCATGATCATGAAAGTCGGCGCCTCACCTCGCGCGCGGAGCTTGTCCCTGGACGAGGGAGCCCGCGCGCCCGTAGACGACGCAGCCTCAGACCCGCAATCCAGCAAGGGAACCCGCGCACGTGATCATTCCGGGCGGGCCGCGGTACGACGCAGCCAGAGCAGGCCGACAATCGGGAGGACGAGCGGGATGAAGAGATACCCGCGTCCGTACGTCGACCAGACCGTCTCGTCCGGAAACGCCCCAGGGTCGAGCAGGCTGAACGTACCGATCACGAGAACGCCGACCAGTTCGATCCCGCAGGCCGTGTAGGCAACACGCCGGGCGATCCGACCACCCGCAGCCAGCGCGGCGGTCGCCACCACGTAGACCACGGCCGAGAAAGCCGAGAGCAGGTACGCAAGGGGCGCCTCGTCGAACCGTGACGCGATCTGGACGGCCGCCCGGGCGCTGGCCGCGAGGGCGAACACGGCGTACACCGCGACGAGCACCCGACCCGCACCCGACCTCGTGAGCGCAGCGGATTCGTCAGGCACCGGACCAAACCTGTTGGAGGCGTACGACCAGAACCACGAGAACTAGCCCGGCTACTCCGAGGACGATGCTGCTCCACCGGTTGCGTTCGGACGCGGCCCACAGGACGGCGACCGGCAGTACGAGGACCGAGACGATGAGGTACGCGAGGAACGTCGCCAGCTCGGCCGGCCGCTCCCCGTTCAGCATCAGCACGACCGCGGCGATGAGCTGGCCGATCAGCACGAGCTCCAGCAGCGCGGCGGCGCCGACGAGGACGATGCCCGGGATCCGGTTGAGCAGGCCGATCAGGAAGGAACCACCGGCGAACACCAGGCCCACCACGACGAGCCCGGTCGTCAAGGCGCCGATCATCCCGACACCTCCCAGCAGTAGGTCACGACCCGCAGCGTAGCTACCGCGCGGATGATCAACGGCGGCGGATTCGGGCACGTCCGCCCCGCCGTGTCCGGATTGGGGACCGTTGATCATCTGCGGGCGGGTATCATGTCGCCACGATGGCTAACGGAGCGCACCTTCACAGCGTCCTCGTCCGCGTCCGCGTCGGCAGCGCGCGGGCGCGAGTAACCACGCGCCTCTGAGCGCTCTCCGACCCCTTTCGATCTTCTGTCTATTGCCGTAGCACGCCCATGACGCGTGCCACGGCATCTCGAAGGTGAGCCATCCATGCTGCCTGCAGACATGCCCACACCCATCCAGATTCCCGACCGGCCGTCCCTCGACGGGCTCGAAGACAAGTGGCGGGGCGCCTGGGACGCCGACGACACCTACCGCTTCGACCCCTCGGCGCCGGCCGGGCAGATCTTCTCGATCAACACTCCCCCGCCCACGGCATCGGGCGACCTGCACGTGGGCCACGTCTTCTCCTACACCCACACCGACATCGTGGCGCGCTTCCAGCGGATGCGCGGGCGCGAGGTCTTCTACCCAATCGGCTGGGACGACAACGGCCTGCCCACCGAACGCCGGGTCCAGAACTACTACGGCGTCCGGTGCGACCCGTCGCTTGCGTACGACCCGGATCTCGTCGCGACGCCGCGCAACCAGCAGCCCAAGTCGACCCGCGACGCGCAGGTCCCGATCTCCCGGCGCAACTTCATCGAACTCTGCGAGACCCTTACGCTCCAGGACGAAGAGGCCTACGAACAGCTCTGGCGGCAGGTCGGGCTCTCGGTCGACTGGACGCGGAGCTACACCACGATCGGCGCGACCGCGCGGGAGGTGTCGCAGCGGGCGTTCCTGCGCAACCTCGCCCGGGGCGAGGCGTACCAGGCCGAGGCGCCGACCCTGTGGGACGTGACGTTCCAGACCGCGGTCGCCCAGGCCGAACTCGACGACCGCGAACGCCCGGGAGCCTTCTACCGCTTGGCTTTTCGTCTGGACGACGGCGGTGCCGAGCAGGTCGAGATCGAGACGACGCGTCCCGAACTCCTGCCCGCCTGCGTGGCCCTCGTCGCCCATCCTGAGGACGAGCGCTACCAGGCGTTGTTCGGATCGACCGTGCGTACGCCGGTGTTCGGTGCCCGGGTGCCGGTCCTCGCGCATCGGCTGGCAGATCCGGAGAAGGGCACCGGGATCGCCATGATCTGTACGTTCGGCGACACCACCGACGTCACCTGGTGGCGCGAGCTCGACCTGCCGATCCGCGCGGTGATCGGCCGGAACGGGCGCTTCCTCGCAGACGTGCCGGAAGGCCTTGCGCCACAAGGCGAATCGGCGTACGCGGACATCGCCGGACGTACGGTCCGCCAGGCCCAGCGACACGTCGTGGAGTTGCTGCGCGGGTCGGGTGACCTGATCGGCGCGCCGCGCGAGATCACCCATCCGGTGAAGTTCTACGAGAAGGGCGACCTGCCGCTGGAGATCGTGACCAGCCGGCAGTGGTACATCCGCAACGGTGGAACGGATCCTGAGCTGCGTCAAGCACTCCTTGCGCGAGGTCGGGAACTCACGTGGGTTCCCGACTTCATGCGCCACCGCTACACCCATTGGGTCGAAGGGCTGACCGGCGACTGGCTGATCAGCCGGCAACGGTTCTTCGGAGTGCCGTTCCCGGTGTGGTATCCGCTGGATGCCGCCGGTGAGCCGGACTACCGCCGGCCGATCCTGCCCGACGAGGACCGGCTGCCGATCGACCCGGCGTCGGACGCTCCCGACGGCTACCGGGAAGACCAGCGTGGTAAGCCTGGCGGGTTCGTCGGAGACCCGGACGTCATGGACAGCTGGGCCACCTCGTCCCTGACACCGCAGATCACCTGCGGCTGGGAACGTGACCCGGAGCTGTGGGCGAAGACGTTCCCGATGGACCTGCATGCGCAGGCTCACGACATCATCCGTACCTGGCTCTTCGACACGGTTGTGCGGTCCCACCTTGCACACGACACACTGCCATGGAAGCACGCGGCGATCTCGGGCTTCGTCGTCGACCCGGACCGCAAGAAGATGGGCAAGTCGACCGGCAACGCGAGTACGCCGATCGACGTGCTGCGGCGCTACGGCTGCGACGCGGTGCGGTGGCGGGCCGCGGGTGCCCGGCCGGGCCTGGACTCGCCGTTCGACGAGGCGCAGATGAAGGTGGGCCGGCGGCTCGCGACGAAGATCCTGAACGCCAGCAGGTTCGTGCTCGGGCTCGGTTCGGCCCTGCCCGATCCCGCGTTGGTGACCGAGCCGCTCGACCGCGCCCTCCTCGCCCGGCTCGGCGAGGTGGTGGCGGCGGCCACGGCCGCTCTCGATGCGTACGACTACACGAGCGCCCTGGAGACGGCCGAGCGGTTCTTCTGGGACTTCTGCGACGACTACCTGGAACTCGTGAAGGACCGTGCGTATGCCGACGATGGCTCTGCAAAGGCGACCTTGACGGTCGCACTGTCGGTGCAGCTGCGGCTCTTCGCGCCGTACATGCCGTTCGTGACCGAGGAGGTCTGGTCATGGTGGCAGGACGGTTCGATCCACCGCGCGCCCTGGCCGACCCGCGAGGAGTTCGCCCACCTGGCTGGCAATCCGGCCGTCCTCAGCTCGATCAGCACCGTCCTCGCCGCCGTGCGCGGAGCGAAGTCGGCTCGCAAGCTCTCCATGAAGGCGGAACTGTCCCGGGTCACGGTGCGCGGCCCGCAAGCCGAGCTTGACAGGATCGCCGCCGCGGCAAGCGACCTACGAGCCGCTGGTCGGATCAGCAATCTCGACCTGCATCCGGACACCACGTTCGCGGTCGCGGTCGACACGTGACCGCCTCGCCACATGTTGGGGGTCCGTCGCCTTCTATGCCGACGAACCTCCAACAGGTCGGTGCGGGCCGCGTACGCCTAGCGGAGGTCGCCGTTGGTGAAGCCGGGGCTCGAGGGAGGCCACGCCACCAGCCCGAGCTCGGCGGGAGACGCGAGCCGTTCGTGGAGCGGCAGGATCCGCACGGTGTACCCGACGGGACCGGTCCGGTCGAAGTGGACCTCACCCTCGTAGCGGTACCGCCCCGCCTCATACGCCTCGGCCTGTTTCAGCGACACCGCGGTCGGGTCCTGCAACTGGTCGGAGTCGTCGACCCGGCCGTGCAAGACCTGCACGTCGACGTCCTCCGGCGCGAGCGATCCCAGGCTGACGAAGACCCGCAGGGCGGCCGCGCCACCGAGCTGGGCACCATCGCCGGCGCCGGTCGACTCCACGTGGTCCACGCGTACGCCAGACCAGCCGTCGCGCACCCGCTGCTTCCACGCCGCCAGCGCCCGCGCGCCCTCGAACGACGAGTTCAGCGCCCGGGAGCTCTGCGCCGCCGGCGTGTAGAGCTCGCGTACGTAGTCGCCGAGCATCCGGCTGGCCAGCACCTTCGGTCCGAGCGACTTCAGCGTGTGCCGCACCATCTCCAGCCAGCGGCGCGGGAGGCCGGCGGCGTCGCGGTCGTAGAAGCGCCGGGCGACCTGGTTCTCCACCAGGTCGTACAACGCCAACGCCTCGAGCTCGTCGCGGCGGTAGGCGTCGCCCACGCCGTCCGCGGACGGGATCGCCCAGCCGTTCTCACCGTCGAACCACTCGTCCCACCAGCCGTCGCGGATCGAGACGTTGAGCCCGCCGTTGAGTGCGGCCTTCATCCCGGACGTGCCGCAGGCTTCGTACGGCCGCAGCGGGTTGTTGAGCCACACGTCGCAGCCGGTGACGAGCGGATGCGCCAGCGCCATGTCGTAGTCGGGCAGGAAGACGATCCGGTGGCGCACCTCGGGATCGTCGGCGAACCACACGATCTCCTGGATGAGCTTCTTGCCACCGTCGTCGGCCGGGTGCGACTTGCCGGCGATCACCAGCTGGATCGGCCGCTCGGGATCGAGCAGCAGCCGCTTGAGTCGCTCGCGGTCGGTGAGCATGAGAGTGAGCCGCTTGTACGAAGGAACCCGGCGGGCGAAGCCGATCGTCAGGACGTTCGGGTCCAGCGCGTCGTCGATCCAGCCGAGCTCGGCCTCCGAGGCGCCGCGGACGAGCCAGGCCTCCCGCAACCGGGCCCGGGAGAACTCCACCAGCCGGGCGCGCAACTTCGCCTTCGTCGACCAGATCGCCGCCATCGGGACCTGGTCGGCGACGTCCCAACTGCCGGAGGCGTCCGCGAGCTCACCCGTCCGAGCCGCCGAGGCGGACTGGTCGGCGGCGCCCCGGACACTGGCCTCGAGCTCGCTCATCTCCCGCGCGACCCAGGTGGGGGCGTGGACGCCGTTGGTGATCGAGATGATCGGGTGCTCGCCGGCATCGAAGCCCGGCCAGAGGCCACCGAACATGCCGCGGCTGACCTCGCCGTGCAGGGAGCTGACGCCGTTGGCGCGCTGGCCGAGCCGCAGCCCCATGACGGCCATGTTGAACAGGGCCGGGTCGCCGCCTTCGTAGTCCTCGGCGCCGAGCGCCAGGACCCGGTCGATCGGGATCGCACTGCCCGGCGCAGCCGCAGCACCCTCCCCTGAGCTTGAACCAGATCCGGAACCAGCACCAGAACCGGAGTCGTCCGCTCCCCAAGGACCGGCGGCCACCGGCGTACGTGCCCAGACGGTGAAGTGCTGCTCCACCAGCTCGCGGGTGAACCGGTCGATGCCCGCCGGCACCGGTGTGTGGGTGGTGAAGACGGTGCCGGCGCGGGTGATCTCCAGGGCGGCGTCGAAGTCGAGCCGCTGCCCCTCGACGTACTCCCGGATCCGTTCGAGGCCGAGGAAACCGGCATGCCCCTCGTTGGTGTGGAACACCTCCGGGGCGGTCGCGCCGGTGATCCGGCAGTAGACCCGCAGGGCGCGTACGCCGCCGATGCCGAGCAGCATCTCCTGGAGCAGCCGGTGTTCGGTCCCGCCGCCGTAGAGCCGGTCGGTCACGTCCCGTTCGAGGGGCTGGTTGTCCTCGATACCGGAGTCGAGCAGGAGCAAGGGCGCCCGGCCGACCTGTGCGACCCAGATCTGGGCGGCCAGCTGCCGCCCGCCGGGCAGCGCGACGCTCACCCGGGCCGGCGTACCCCCCGCCTCGCGGAGCAGCGTGAGCGGCATCGCCTGCGGGTCGACGATCGGGTAACGCTCCTGCTGCCAGCCCTCGCGGGACAGCGACTGGACGAAGTAGCCGTGCCGGTAGAGCAGGCCGACACCGATCAGCGGTACGCCGAGATCGCTGGCCGCCTTGAGGTGGTCGCCGGCGAGGATGCCGAGGCCGCCGGAGTACTGCGGCAGGACCGCGCTGATCCCGAACTCGGGTGAGAAGTACGCAATCTGACGCGGGGCGTCGGCCCCCTGCGCCTGGTACCACCGGTCGCTCGTGAGGTAGTCGTGCAGGTCCTCCGCCGCCCGCCGAAGCTGGGCCAGGAAGGCGGCATCGGCGCGGAGTTCGGCGAACCGCTCGGCCGTGACCTCGCCCAGCAGGCGTACGGGATCATGGCCGCTCGCCTCCCACAGGGCGCCGTCCACCGCGGCGAACAGGTCCTGGGTGGGCGGATGCCACGACCAGCGGAGGTTGAGGGCGAGGTCGCCGAGCGGCGCGAGCGGCTCGGGGAGCACTGGACGGACGGTGAAACGACGGATGGCACGCACGAGGGCACACGCTAACCCAGCGGCATCTCCGACACGCCGAGGGGCCTGCTCTGTCGTTGCAGAAGGAGCAAGGTTTTGCAGCCCGTCCGGGGGAACCACCCGGGTATGAACCTGCTGCTGGTCGGCATCGTGACGGGCCTCGCGTTGGCTGCGCGCCGCCAACCGTACCCAACCCGAGCATGCCCTGGCGCGACCCGTGATACTGGGATGAGTAGGTTCACCGCTGTGTCTCAGCGCCGGTCAGGCAACATCGGATCACGCAGCAGTCGATCACAAGACAATCCATCCCACCCTCCCCGGACTCCTATGGCTCCCCACGAGAAGATGCCCCCAGACCCCCGTTGGCAGCAGTCTCAAGGCGCGGCGGCCCGCGGCCACGACACCTCGGAGGTCCGTGACACCCCGGAGGTCCATGACACGGTCCGCGACACCACGGGGGAGGATGCCCCCCGCACCCGGCCGCCCTTGTGGGCAGCCGACACGGTGATGGGCCGGATCCCGATCGTCTCGGTCGATCCGGTCGTACGCGCCGGCGGGCAGTTTCCCGCCAAGGCGGTCGTGGGTGAGGCGTTCACGGTCGCGGCGACGATCTTCCGCGAGGGCCACGACGCGCTCGGCGCCAACGTCGTCGTCCGTGCCCCTG
>JBOHED010000358.1:0-5429 GCA_050700915.1 Actinopolymorphaceae bacterium
GGTTGCGGTCCGCACCGCACGATAGCTGGACGTGGCCAGGACCGGAATGTCCGGACACCGCAGGCCGAGTCGCAATTGGGCAACGAATGCCACGTCGCCGGCGCCGGCGTCTTGACATCGCCCGGGATGGTGTCGCACCGCAGTCGATTGGCTGCGGACCGCTAACGGCGCACGGTGACTGCCCGAACGACGAGGGTCGCCAGCTGCCGCACCCTGAGCCGCCGGACGTCTGCGGTGGCCGCCTCCCCTTCGATGCCGGTCACCGCGTCGAGGAGGAGGACCGCGAGGTCGTGCGGGGTGATCGCAGCACCGCCGAAGTCGAGTGCCTCCGTGGCCGTGGCGAGAGTTTCCTCCACGATCGCGATCAGGCGTAGGTGGAACGATGCCAGCAGGTCGCCGGCCACGCTCGCGGTCTCGGCCAGGAGCTCGCGATGGAACTCGTCGTCGCCACCGAGCTCACGCACGAGATCGAGCCGCACCATGAGGACAGCGGTCAACCGGTCGACAACCGGGCCGGACGACCGCCGGGTGCGTTCGGCGCCGGTGAGGGCGGCGTCGAGCAGGCGTACGCCCATGGCCCGGAATACCTCTTCCTTGCCGGTGAAGTACTGGTACAGCGCGGGACGGGACATCCGCGCCGTCCTGGCGATCACCTCCATGGACGTACGCCGGTAGCCGTAGCGGGCGAAACAGCGCAGGGCCGCGTCGAGGATCTGCTCACGCCTGGAGATCGCGACGGAGCCGGAGGTCACGGACACGGCTGACAATCCTGGCACAATGTGTCAGCTTGTCCATTCGAGACGTCGGGACCGACCGAGGTCGACGCCGTCCACCAGACCGGAACACCTGAGCAGTGCGACCGGGCGCACGCCGGTCGACGACACGGTCAGCGCGAGGCCCGGGTACGGCAGGTTGCAGCCGGACCAACGGGACGTACACGTAGGCTTGCGGAGGTGTGAGGCGGTCGGGCTAGTCGCCCGGTGCGGAGGAGGACGATCTACGTGACCGAGCTCGAGGGCTCGCTCCATCTGCAGGATCCTGTCTTGCTCGTCGCCTTCGAGGGATGGAACGACGCCGCCGACGCCGCGAGTGCCACTCTGGACCACCTCGCGAACTCGTGGAAAGCGCGGACCATCGCCACCCTCGACGCCGACGAGTACTACGACTTCCAGGTCAACCGGCCGACCGTGCATCTCGACGACGACGTACGCAAGATCACCTGGCCGACGACACGCATTCTCGTGGCCACTCCCCCTGACGCACCACGCGACCTCGTGCTCGTCCGCGGCATCGAGCCGAACATGCGGTGGCGGCAGTTCTGCGCCGAGATCCTCGCGATCGCCGACAAGGTGGGCGTCGAGATGTGCGTCCTGCTCGGAGCGCTGCTGGCCGACAGCCCGCACACCCGACCCATTCCGGTCACCGCCAGCGCCACCGACCCCGAGTTGGCCGACGCCCTGGGCCTCACCGCATCGAAGTACGAAGGGCCTACCGGTGTTCTGGGAGTTCTGCAGGACGGCTGCCTGCAGGCGTCGCTCCCGGCGGTGTCGTTTTGGGCGGCCGTCCCCCACTACGTCGCACAACCGCCGTGCCCCAAGGCCACGCTGGCGCTGCTGCGGAAGGTGGAGGATCTCCTCGACGTAGCGGTCCCCCTCGGCGACCTGCCGGAGGATGCCCGCGCCTGGGAACGCGGCGTCGACGACCTCGCGCGGGACGACACCGAGGTGTCGGAGTATGTCCGCTCGTTGGAGCAGGCCCGTGACGCCGCCGACCTCCCCGAGGCAACCGGCGAAGCGATCGCCAAGGAGTTCGAGCGCTACCTCCGCCGCCGTCCCGAGCGCGGCGCCGACTAGGACTCCTCCTACAGTCTGACGCCGAGCAGGGCGTCGACGGCCAGGCGTACCAGGTCTGGCGCGGCGGCGTCGGTCCCGGAGGCCGCGAGGGTCGCGTCGGACCACGCGTCGATCACGGCCAACGCCGCCGGAGCGTCAAGGTCGGCGGCCAACGCATCACGGAGCCCGTCCACCACCTTGCCGGCGTCGACACCACTCGGCCGGTTCACCGCGCTCCGCCACCGGTCGAGGCGTCGCTCGGCTGCACCGAGGCCCTCAGGAGTCCACTCCCAGTCGTCCCGGTAGTGGTGGGACAGGACGGTGAGCCGGATCGCCATCGGGTCCACGCCGTCGGCGCGCAGCCGTGACGAGAAGACCAGATTGCCCTTGGACTTCGACATCTTCTCGCCGTCGAGCGCGACCATGCCCTGGTAGGCGTACGCCTTCGCGAACGGCGCGCTTCCGGTGAGGACCTGAGCTTCCGAGGCACACATCTCGTGGTGCGGGAAGATCAGGTCGGAGCCGCCGGCCTGGACATCGAAACCCACGCCCAGGTGCTCGAGCGCGATGGCGGCGCATTCGACGTGCCATCCCGGCCGCCCGCGGCCCAGGCCGGACTCCCACGCTGGCTCGCCCGGGCGCTCGTGCCGCCAGAGCAGACAGTCGAGGGGGTCGCGCTTGCCCGGCCGATCCGGGTCGCCACCTCGCTCCGCCGAGAGGGTACGCATCTCGGCCGGCGGCAGGTGCGACACCTGGCCGAACCGCGGGTCGGCGGCGACCGGGAAGTAGAGATCCCCGTCCACGTCGTAGGCCGCTCCGCTGTCCCGGAGCCGTTCGATGGTGGCCGTCACGAGAGACATCGACTCCACCGCACCGACGAACTCCGCAGGCGGGACGACCCGGAGGGCCGTCATGTCCTCGCGGAACAGGTCGATCTGCCGGGCGGCGAGGTCCCGCCAGTCCTCGCCGGTCTGGTCAGCGCGTTCGAGCAGAGGGTCGTCGATGTCGGTGACGTTCTGGATGTAGGTGACGTCGAGGCCGGCGTCGCGCCACGCCCGCCCGAGCAGGTCGAACGCGATGTAGGTGGCGGAGTGACCGACGTGGGTGGAGTCGTAGGGCGTGATGCCGCAGACGTACATCCGGGCCCGGTCGCCGCTGCCGCCGCTCGCGCTGACCCGACTCTCACCGCTCCCATGATCGTGGAGAAGCGGAATCTGACCCGCTCCTGGCAGTCGTGGCACCTCCGGCGCGGCCCAGGCCTTCATGAGAACCGAGCCTAGCGGGCCCCACCAACTGTGCTCAGAACACCGGCCACGGTACGGACGGCCACCCCTCGCCGGGTTGGGGCAGCCCACCCTGCCGGTGCAACCGGGCGAGTCGGGCCCGCAGGGCAGTTATCTCGTCGACCTCCAGGAGCTCTGACAGGGCTCGGCCGACCTGGCCGTCGAGCTCGCAGCCGAGGCGTTCGAGGACGTCGAGATCGGCCGCGGGCAGCGGCTCGCCAGCCCAGCCCCAGAGCACGGTGCGGAGCTTGTCGTCCTCGTGGAAGCACAGCCCGTGGTCGATACCGAGCACCTCGTCGTCCTCGGACAGCAGGACGTGGCCGCCCTTGCGGTCGGCGTTGTTGACGATCGTGTCGAAGATCGCGATGCGGCGCAGCTGGTCGTGGTCGGCGTGGATGAGGAGCACCTCGTCGCCGTCTCCGTCGTACGCCTCCAACACCGTCCGCCAGCCGTCGGGGACCGCGCCACGGGGGACGATGTCGACCATGCCGTGGTCCGGGTCGTGCTCGATCCACAGCTGGCACATGCCCTCGCCGAACGGGCCGTCGCGCAGGACCGTGGGTGGCACGAGGTTCCAACCGGAGGCGGCCGAGAAGAGGTACGTCGCCACCTCCCGGCGGGCCAGGCTGCCATGGGCGAAGTCCCAGAGCGGACGCTCGCCACGCACCGGCTTGTAGACCCCCGCCACCGTGACGCCGTCGAGGCTGATCGAGCAGTAGAACGTCGCGTTGGACGCGGACACGAGCCGACCCTCGACCTCGATCCGCCCGCGGCGCAACAGCTGCAGGGTGTCGGTGCTCTCGGGGAGTAGGTCCACGTCGGCCTATCCGGATCCGGTCCGCGTCTCAGGCCGAACGCCGGAAGCCGTTGAGCCGCGGGCACAGGTGACCCTCGGGGTCGAGCGGGTTGCCGCAAAACGGGCACGGTGGACGCCCCTGCGACACGACCGCCATCGCCCGCTGGACGAAGGCCCGGGCCTGCGCGCCGGTGATGCGTACGACGAGGGTCTCGGGGCCCTCGGCCCCGGGCTCCTCGTCGACCGGGGGTGGTGGGTCGGCCTCTTCCTCGGTCACTTCGTACGCCTCGATGATGACGCGCTCCTGCTCACTGTCCCAGGCGAGGCGCAGGGTGCCGACCCGGAACTCCTCGACGATCGGCTGCTCCAGCGGCTGGTCATCGGACATCTCCTGCGGGACAACCGCCGGGATGACAGCGCTGCCGCCGGTGAGGCGCAGGACCTCGTCCAGCATCGCGTCGACGCGTTCGGCGAGGACGGTGACCTGTTCCTTCTCGACCGCGACCGTCGTGAGGGTGTCCTCTGAACGCGCCTGCAGGAAGAAGGTCCGCTGGCCGGGCTGTCCGACGGTGCCGGCGACGAACCGCTGTGGTTCGTCGTGAAGGTGAACGACACGGGCCATACCTAGAGACCCTACGCGGTGCGCGTGACGCCTGTGTTGAGGGTCTACGCAGTCGGAGCAGCGTCCGTGCCGTCTGTGCCCGTTGTCGGCCGATCGTGCCGTCGACCGCCACCGTCGCCCCCGGCGCCACCGCCGACGACCGCGTCGCTGTCGCCGGATCCCCGCCGTGTCCGCCGCCGGCGACGTCGCGGAGGTACCAACGCGGCCAGGTCGCTGCCGGTGTCGTTGACGCGTAAGACGAATGTCTGGAGCGGCGCATAACGCACGACACTGACCGAACACGGGTCGATCATGATCCGCTGGAACTGGTCGAGATGGACGCCCAACGCGTCGGCGACGATCGCCTTGATCACGTCGCCGTGGCTCACCGCCACCCAGATGGCGTCGGGGCCGTGCTCGGCTTCGATCCGGGCGTCCCATTCCCGCACCGCGGTCACCGCGCGGTCGGCCATCGAACGCAGCGATTCGCCCCCCTCGCCCGGGAACGTCACACCGCTCGGGTGCTGCTGGACGACCTTCCACAGCGGGTCCTTCGCCAACTTCTTCAGCGGCTGCCCCTGCCAGTCGCCGTAGCGGACCTCGCCCAGGCGTTCGTCGACGACTGCCTCGGGGCGCCCGTCCAGCGCGGTCACGGCCTCGGCGGTCTGTTGGCAGCGATCGAGCGGGCTCGTGACGAGGCCCCTCACCGGGATCGTCCCGAACCGGCCGCCGAGATTCTCAGCCTGCTTGCGTCCGACGTCGTCGAGGGCGACGCCGGCGGTCCAGCCGGCCAGCACACCGTCGGCGTTGGCTTGGGTGCGTCCGTGCCGGACGAGGAACAGCGTGGCCATGACTCCCGAGCCTACGAGATCGTCCGCGGCTCAGCCGTACGGCATGAGAACGCCGAATGCCAGCAG
>JBOHED010000359.1:0-2980 GCA_050700915.1 Actinopolymorphaceae bacterium
GCCAGACCCGGAACTTTGTGCTCGACGAGCAGGTCGGGAATCTCCTGACGCAACTCGTCGACGATCGCCATGACATCGGGCATGTGCCCCTCCCACCCCGGCTGGTGGGAGGTCGTCGGATCCCTAGGTCGACGGCGCTCCCACAATGCGGCCATCAGAGTAGCCGTCGGCCGCGATGATCCCGCCCCGGCGGAGGGCGGCAACTGCTTCCTGCGCGACGAGCTGGTGCTCACCGGGGACGGTCTGGACCTGTTCGAGCAGCTCGGCCACCTGGCGTACCTCGCGGACGACATCGCCGACCAGGACACCGCTCCCGGCGAGTGCGGCGTCGAGCGCGGCGCCCCCGGCCCACCGGTGGAGTGGTACGCCGAGAGCGGGTTCGGGATGCGGCGTCGGTGCCAGGCCACATGCCACCTCGTCGGACTGGACCGATCGGGTCACGTCACGCACGGCGGCCCACCGGTTGGCGAGTTCCGCTGTGGCGAGTCCGGTCGAGGGCGGGGCACCGAGGCGGCTTCGTACCGTGAACCACGAGGTCGCCGACGCGAGTGAAGGCGGATCGAGCCCGTCCATGATTCCGCCGGCGAGACACTCGGCGAGGAGCAGCCCGGACGGATGGAACAGCCGCCGCACGGCCTGCCCCGATGCCGTCAAGCTCCAGTTGACAACGTGGCCACGGCGTTCGAGGAGACGCACCATCCGGTCCAGCTCGCTGCTTACACCGGTGGCGCCCTCGGTCAGCAGGGTCTCGAGGTGGCCGACCGACTCGATCAGTCGGCGGCGCCGCGCGTCCGCGGATCGGCGGGCCGGGCGACCTCGCCGCCTCGTCGCGTTCGCACGGGCTGGCCCGTTTCCGGTCGCCATGGGAGCGGGGGTCCACTCCTCGACGGGTAGGTCGAGTCGCGCAAGGGCGTCGGCGGCGCGCTTCGCGTGGCCCCGCCGGGTCGGTTCCCATGCGGGCAGCTCGACCCTCGCCACCACGGTCGGTCGTCCGCGCAGCCCGGACGGGGTGAGCTGAACCCGCCGCCCGTCCGCCCGGATGGCCTCGACGCAGGTCGCTCCCCGCTTCGTCCCCACCGCGAGGACGACAGCCGGCCCGTGCGCCGGGCGGCCGGAGTCGACCACGACATCGCCCGGCTCGACCGCCCCCAGGTCCGCGTCGAGAGCCTCACGTTGGTCTGCGGCGGTGGCCGTCGCGGAGTCCTCACCGGCGTCGCCCTCCGCTTCATCGGCCGGCTCGAGCGCATCGAGTTCGGCGAGTTCGGCGCGGCGCTCCGTGAGGTCCGACCGCAGCACCTCCGCGTGGTCGAGCGCGCGGTGGTGTCGCAACGAGGACTCGACCGCGGCAACCGCCTCGTCCGGCGAGCAGGTACGTACGAGATTGGCGGCCATGGCGGGCGTCACCCGGAACGCCGAGCGGATCGACGCGAGATGACCGCCAGCCAGCGCGGCGACGCGATGGAACGGTACGTGCGGCGACCACGGCACGACGACGTGACCGGTCTCGTCGATACCCCGCCGCCCCGCCCGCCCGGCAAGCTGGGAGAACTCGCCCACCCCGAGCAGCTCGCCACCTGCCCTGACGACCCGGTCGATCACGACGGTCCGCGCCGGCAGGTTGACACCCAGGGCGAGCGTCTCGGTCGCGAACGCGACCTTCACCAGCCCCTGCGCGAACGCTGCCTCCACGACCTCCCGTTGGACCGGCGCCAGTCCGCCATGGTGGGCGGCGACGCCCGCCTCGAGCGCCTGTTGCCACGGTCCCGCGCCGATGGCACGGAGCTCTCCACCCGAGAGCGGGGCCAGCGCATCGCCCACCAGCGCACGGAGCCGTACCCTCTCGGACTCGTTGGTGAGCCACACGCCCTGGGCGACGCATCCGGAGACCGCCTCGTCACAACCGCCGCGGGAGAGGACGAACCAGATGGCCGGGACCAGCTCGTTCTCCTGCAGATGCGCGATCAGGTCTCCGCGCTCCGGAGGCACCGGCCGGTCCCGGTCCCGGACCCGCAGACCTTCGCCACGGGTGTCCCTTCGTGCGCCGTCGAGGAGTTCTGCCGTGGTGTTCACCCGCCCGTCGACGTACATCGGGAGGAGCAGCGGCGCCGCGCCGCGCAGGTTGCCGACGGCGTAGAGGTGGTTGAGCGTGACGGGTCGCTGCGCCGCGACGACCAGCTCGGTCGGGCCGTGGACCTGCGCCAGCCAGGCGTGGACGGCCACGGCGTCGGGAATTGTCGCGGACAGGCACACCAGCGGTACGTGGGCCGGGGTGTGGATCACGACCTCCTCCCATGCCGCACCACGCTCGGTGTCCTGCAGGTAGTGGAACTCGTCGAGGATCACCGCGCCCAACGTCGACAGCGCGGAGGCGCGGTCATAGAGCATGGCCCGCAACACTTCGGTCGTGACCACCAGCACAGGAGCATCCGGGTTGACGACCCGGTCACCGGTGATGAGGCCAACCCGGTCCTGGCCGAGCCGGGCGGCCAGATCGCGGTGCTTCTGATTGCTGAGGGCCTTCAGCGGCGTGGTGTAGACGGCCTTGGCGCCAGCGGCGAGGATGCGGGCCACCGCGTAGTCGGCAACGAACGTCTTGCCCGCGCCGGTGGGCGCCATGACGAGGACCGAACGTCCGTCGTCGAGGGCGTCCATGGCCTGGAGTTGGAAGGGATCGGGTCGGACGTCGAGCGCGTCGAGAAACGCGGCACGGACTGTGCGGGACAAGCGGACCTCCGCGAACGGCTGGAATGCCGCCGCCCACTTCAGCTCGTGCGGAACGGGTTCAGCGAGCGGGTCGGGGTGGCGGCGTGGGCGCGATCATCCTCGGCAGCTTCAACGCGGCGCACCCCCTTCCCCTGCATGCGTTCGGTTCGTCCAGGTGGACGGCCCTGTCAGCCTGCCCGCGGCCGGATCGCGCGTCAAGCAGGTTGCGCGAGCCTCATGCCCTCGTCCGGGGACCTACGACCCGAGGGAGCGGGCG
>JBOHED010000360.1:0-9599 GCA_050700915.1 Actinopolymorphaceae bacterium
AGCCGTCTTGAGTGCCTCGGCAAGCTGGACGCCGTCGCGGCGAGGGGCGCGGATCACCAGTCGTACCCCCTCGTCCTCCCCGTGCGGAACCGGGCCGAGCACCTCCGCGCTCGGCGGAAGCTCCGCAACCTCCGCGACCTCGCTCACCGCCGCTCGGTCACCGGTCACGACGGCGAGTCGGACGGTTGGGGGGAAACCGGCTAGCCGGCGGTCCGCGAGCTCCCGCTCCGCGTGGACCACCGGGCTCCACCGGACGAGCGCCTGTATCGACGGCACGCTCGGCTCGCCCATCACCACGACGGCACCGCCCAGGTCGGCCGGGCGGACGAGTGCCGCGGCGTTGAGCCAGCGACGCAGTGTCTCCTCGCCGGCGCGCAGGTCGGCTCGGGCCAACGCCAACCAGGTGTCGAGCAGCAGCGCGGCCGCGTAACCGTCGGTCGGCATCGGTTCCGCACCCGGTGTCGCCACGACAAGTGCGGGTTCTGGCCCCACCGACTCCAGGACCCGTTGCCCACCGGACGTACGCACCGGCACCCGGGGAAAGGCCCGGCCCAGTTCCTCCGCCGTACGCCGTGCGCCGATGACGGGAGCGCGCAGCTGCGTCCCTTCACAGGTCGCGCAGCGCCACGCGACGGCGGGCCGACCGCACCACCCGCACGCCGGTGTCTCCTGGCCGCCGCTCAGCTGGACCGGTCCCGCACACCGCACGCACCGCGCGGGTGCCCGGCAGGTCTGACAGGCGAGCGCCGGAAGGTAGCCGGAACGGGGAACCTGGACCAGGACCGGTCCCGTCGTCAGCGCCTGCCGGGCGACCTCGAACGCGCGGTGCGGCAACCGGACCGCCCGTGCCGCCGGGTCACGCGCCAGCTCGGACGCACTCTCTCCCGCCACGGACACGCGGGGCGCCCGCGCCCGGACCGCCGCCCGGCTACCTGCCAGCGGATGGGCCCAGCCGCTCGACAGGAGCTGGGCGGATTCGGCGGTGCAGGCGTACCCACCGATGAGCGCACCGCACCGCTGCTCATGCGCACGTAACAGCAGGACTTCGCGGGCGTGGGGATACGGCGCGCGAGGCTCGGCGAGAAGGTCGTCACCGTCGTCCCAGCAGCCGACCAGGCCGAGCTGCTCCACCGGCGCGAACGCCGCCGCGCGGGTGCCCACCACACAACGCACGGACCCACGACGGACCGCGAGGAACCTCCGGTAGCGCTCGGCGGGTCCGAGTTCGGCGGTGAGGACCACGTGCTGGCCGGCGCCGAGCACCTCCGCGCAGGCAGCGTCGAGCCGCGCCATGTCGCGATGGTCCGGCACGACTAGCAGCACTCCGCGCCCACCTGCCAGGGTCGCGGCCGCCGAGACTGCGAGGGCGCTCGGCCAGTCCTCGCCGGGCAGTGCCGTCCAGACCGCGCGCGGCGCGTCCCCGCGCCCCAGCGCCTGGAGGAAGGCGGGGCCCGCCTCGTAGTCCTTCCAAGGACCCTCACTCAGGACCTGGGTCCCGTTCGCGACATCGGCTTGGCCGTCTGTCGGCTCGGGCGGCCGGTTCTCGGGATGCTCCGGCTGAACCGCGACGGCATCCGTCTCGGGTCGCTCCGCCCCCGTCTCGGGTCGCTTTGGGCGCGCCTCGCCCTCCACCCGCGCGTGACGTGGCGGTAGGGCGAGACGCAGGACATCGGCGAGGGTTCCGGCGTACCTTTCGGCGACCAGCCGCGCCAGCCGCGCGACCTCGGGAGCCAGCACGGGTTCGGGGGAAACGATCCGACGCAGCGGAGCCAACCGGCCGCGATGATCCGACTCCGCCACCCGGTCGAGGACGTAGCCATCGAGGTCCTGGCCCGCGAACCTGACCCGCACCCGGCATCCTGGTACGCAGGTCTCGTGCATGCGCGCCGGAACGGTGTAGTCGAACGGTCGGTCGAGATGGGCGAGCGGCGTGTCCACCGCCACTCGCGCGATCGGCAGGGAGGGCGCGGGCGCCTGGGACGGCGCGGGGCGGGTACGGCGTACCCGCCCCCGCACCAGTGCCAGCTGGCCGTCGTCTGCGCTGCCGCCGTCATCCGGAGGCCTTGGGCCGCCCGGTCGCCCCCCGTGGTCGGTGGTCATGCCGAGAGGTTAGGGCACCTCGCGGACACCGCATTCACGGTGGTCAGCCGAGGCCGGCGACGCTCCGAAGGTCCGCCGCCCGGTCGGTGTTCTCCCAGGTGAACTCGGGCTCCGAACGCCCGAAGTGGCCATACGCCGCCGTCGCTGCGTAGATCGGGCGACGCAGGTCGAGGTCGCGGATGATCGCTGCCGGACGCAGGTCGAACACCTGCTGCACGGCCTTCTCGATCACGTCGAGCGGCGCCTGCTCGGTGCCGGAGCAGTCGACGTAGAAGCCGACCGGCTGCGCCTTGCCGATGGCGTAGGCGACCTGGCACTCGCACCGCTTCGCGAGACCTGCCGCCACGATGGTCTTGGCCACCCAGCGCATGGCGTACGCAGCGGACCGGTCGACCTTTGTCGGGTCCTTGCCGCTGAACGCACCGCCACCGTGCCGGGCGTAGCCGCCGTAGGTGTCGACGATGATCTTGCGGCCGGTGAGCCCCGCGTCCCCCATCGGTCCGCCGAGCTCGAACCTGCCCGTCGGGTTGACGTACAGCCGGTAGCTCGTCGTGTCGACGTCGAAGTGGCTGAGGACCGGGTCGACCACGTGCGTCCGGATGTCGGGCGTCAGCATGTTGTCGAGGTCGATGTTCGCCGCGTGCTGGCTGGACACGACAACGGCGTCGACGCGGACCGGACGGTCACCGTCGTACTCGACCGTGACCTGGGTCTTCCCGTCGGGTCGGAGGTAGGGCAGGGTGCCGTCCTTGCGTACGTCGGAAAGCCGCTTGGACAGCCGGTGCGCGAGCGTGATCGGCAACGGCATGAGCTCGGGCGTCTCGTCGCAGGCGAAGCCGAACATCATGCCCTGGTCGCCCGCACCTTGCTGGTCGATCGGGTCGGTGGAGCCGTCGGTGCGTTCCTCCCAGGCTCCGTCGACACCTTGGGCGATGTCGGGCGACTGCGTGCCCAGGGCAACGGTCACGCCGCACGATGCACCGTCGAAGCCCTTGGCCGACGAGTCGTAACCGATGTCGAGAATCCGGTTGCGGACGAGAGGTGTGATCTCGGGATGGGCCTTCGTGGTGACCTCACCGGCAACCACGACGAGGCCGGTGGTCACCAGAGTCTCGACCGCGACCCGGCTCAGCGGGTCGTCCCGGAGGAGCGCATCGAGGACCGAGTCGCTGATCTGGTCAGCGATCTTGTCCGGGTGACCCTCGGTAACGGACTCGGAGGTGAACAGGCGTCGCGACACGGGCGTCCTTTCTGTTGGCACTGTTCCGTCTGTTGGCACCGTCTCCGCGGCGGTGCGAAGGCGGACGGCGTCGCCCGCGGTGCGCTGGACCAGCGCGACGAAGGTGTGCTCGTCTTGTGGGTGCAGCCCAGAGTAACGAGAGCTGGCCGACCGGGCGTACCAACGGGGGGCGTTTCGCGGTGAATGGCGCCCAGCGAGTGGGATGCGTGTGATCACATGCAGTTGTCGGGCTGGTACGAATAGTGGTGAAACCCACGGAATCCAGGCGGACCGATGAGAATCACCGCGCCTGCTCGTCTACCCGTCAGCATCACCAAAATGTCGAAGGCGGCCACTCGAGAGGTGAGACATGACGACCGCAGGGCTCTCGGAACCCGGGCTTGCCCGCCTCCACGAGGTCATGGCCCGCCACGTCGAACGCCGCAACCTACCCGGCGCCGTCTGGCTGGTCGCCCGAGGGGATGAGGTGCACATCGACGTGGTGGGGTCGCTCGCCGTCAACGGGAGCGAGCCGATGCGACCCGACACGATCTTCAGGCTGGCGTCGGTCACCAAGCCGATCGCTGCTCTCGCAGCCATGATCCTCGTGGAGGAGTGCCGGCTGCGACTGGACGACCCGATCGATGAACTCCTCCCCGAGCTCGCCGATCGACAGGTACTGAAACGTCTGGACGGCGCTGTCGAGGACACCGAGCCCGCGAGGCGACCGATCACCATGCGTGATCTGTTGACGTTCCGGATGGGTCTCGGCGCGATCATGGCCCCGCCCGACAGCTACCCCGTCCAGCAGGCGATGGAGACGGCAGGCGTCGCCCCGGGCCCGGAACTGCCGAGGCATGCGCCGGACGAGTACCTCCGCCGTCTCGGCGAGCTTCCACTTCTCCACCATCCGGGAGAGCGCTGGCTCTACAACACCGGCTCCGACGTACTCGGGATCCTGATCGCCCGGGCGACCGGCCAGTCACTCGGAGCTTTCCTCCGGGACCGTATCTTCGATCCCCTCGGCATGACGGACACCGGCTTCGATGTTCGGCAGGAAAACGTTCACCGGTTGGCGACCTTCTACCGGGCCGATCCGTCCACGGGCGCACTGACGGTTTTCGACGAGGCTCGCGACGGCGGGTGGTCGAGGCCGCCCGTCTTCGAGTCGGCGGCGGGCGGACTCGCGTCGACGGTGCACGACCTGCTCCGGTTCAGCCAGCTGATGCTGAGCGGCGGCTGCTACGCCCGAGAGCGGCTGGTGTCCAGACGGTCGATCGCGCTGATGACGACCGACCACGTCACGCCCGCGCAGAAGGCGGCGTCGCCGTTCTTCCCGGGCTTCTGGGACAACCTCGGCTGGGGCTTCGGCCTGTCGATCACTACCAAGCGGATCGACCTCTGGGACAGCCCTGGACGGTACGGATGGGCCGGCGGCTACGGCACCTACTGGTACGCGGATCCGGCCGAGGACCTCACCGGGGTGCTGCTGACCCAGCTCCTCGTGGATGCGCCGAGCGCGCCACACATCCACCAGGACTTCTGGACGTCGGTCTACGGCGCGCTCGACGACTGACCGGGCCTTCCTCGCATCGAGTCCGCGTCCACGCACGAGTCACCTCGGGGCGGACTCAGCCATCTCGTCCCTGCCAGGTGCAGACGCATGCCTCGTTGCCCTCGGCGTCTGCCAGCACCCAGAAGGCCGGAGCGGCCGCATCCGACAGCAGGATCCCGCCAGCGGCGAGTGTGGTCTGGATCCGCCGTTCGGCATCGTCGTGTGGGACGGAGATGTCGAGATGGATACGGTTGCGCTGCGGTCGCGGCGCGTCCATCTGCTGGAACCAGATCGCGGGACCCTGACCTACCGGGTCGACGAGCGGGTCTTCGGGTCCTGACGCCCCGGGCTCGTCGGTGTATCCCATGACCGCCTTCCAGAACGGCCGGATCAGCGCGATGTCGAGCGCGTCGATTCCGAGCTCGACGAGCTGGACGGATCGTGGCGCATCGACGCCGATATCCGGAACCGTGCTCAACCCCAGGTCGGTGACGGTCCCCGAGATGAGCCGGGCGAGTGCGATCTCCCGTGTGGTCACCGAGGCCGTCGTGGCGGACTGCAGGGACAGCACGAGTCGATCGCGTCGGACGTCGATCGTCAGGCGATCGTCGACGTCCCCGTCGCCGGCGTCGAGCACCGTTGTCGCGACCCGGACCGCTTCGGCGAGCGATCCCACCCGCACAGAGGTACGCACCACCCCGAGGACGTAGCGCCATCCCATCCGCTCACGGCCTCGGAAATCTCTCGCCGCGGCGGCGCGTGCTCCACCACGTCCTCGTCCATGCCGCGCATCATCGCACTGACCATCGACCGCCTCTCGCGCGTGTTGGACATTCGATCGTACGTGTGTTCGAATGACCGGGTGCGTTGGGACAATCTCGCGGTCGGCGGTGCCGAGCCACTGCCGCTGGCGCTGCCGGGTGCGGTGACGCGCACCTTCGACACCCCGGGTTTCGCCGGGATGACTTTCTACGAGATCCGCGCGAGGTCGGTCATCAACCGGGTGCCGGGACGCTCGCGGGTGCCGTTCGAGTGGACGATCAACCCGTACCGCGGCTGCAGCCATGCGTGTACTTATTGCCTAGCCGGCGAAACTCCGGTTCTCATGGCAGACGGGCGTACAAAGGCGCTCGCAGATCTGCGAATCGGAGAAGCGATCTGCGGGACCGTCTTTGATGGCAAGTATCGGCGATTCGTCGCCACGCAAGTGCTGGACCACTGGTCGACGGTCAAGCCGGCGTACCGTGTCCGGCTGGAAGACGGTACCGAGCTGGTCGCGAGCGGTGACCACCGATTCCTGACCGATCGCGGCTGGAAGCACGTGACCGGCGCCGAGCAAGGCCGGCAGCGGCGACCGTTCCTGACGCTAAATAACATGCTCATCGGCACGGGAAGGTTCGCCGTCCGGCCAGAGGGCGGGCTGGACTACCGACTCGGCTACCTGTGCGGCATGATCCGTGGCGACGGGCATCTCGGTGCGTACTCATATCGGCGGCTTGGCCGCCAAAGCGGAGATGTCCATCGCTTCCGCCTGGCGTTGTGTGACGTCGAACCTCTCCAACGAGTCCGCCAGTACCTCGCCCAGCTGGGCATCGAGACAACAGAATTCGTCTTCCAGAATGCGGTCGGCGGTCGGCAGCAAATGCGAGCCATTCGCGCCAGTGCGCGCTCCACCGTGGCCCGTATTCAGAACCTCATCGCCTGGCCGAAGGCGCCCTCGGACGAATGGGCAAAAGGATTCCTGGCTGGAATCTTTGATGCCGAGGGCAGTCGTCCCCAAGGTGGCGTCCTACGCATCAGCAACACCGATCAATCCATCATCGACCAGATCACCTCGTGCCTGCGGCGATTCGGCTTCAGGTTCGTGATCGAGGAGGCGCGCCACAACCGGGAGAAGCCGGTCACCGTCGTACGCATGCTCGGCGGGTTGTGTGAGCACCTACGGTTCTTCCATACCGTCGACCCGGTCATCACCCGAAAGAGAACGGTCGACGGCGCCGCGATCAAGAACCACGCTCCATTGCGTGTCGTCTCGATCGAACCGCTGGGTCTCGAACTCCCGCTGTACGACATGACGACTGGCACCGGGGACTACATCGCCAACGGCATCGTCAGCCACAACTGCTTCGCCCGCAACACCCACACCTACCTCGACCTCGACGCCGGCCGCGACTTCGACACCAAGGTGATCGTCAAGGTCAATGCCGGTGAGCTCGTCCGCCGGGAGTTGGCGGCACCGAAATGGCGAGGCGACCACATCGCGATGGGTACCAACGTCGACTGCTACCAGCGCGCCGAGGGGCGTTACCAGCTGATGCCGCGGATCATCGGCGCGCTGCGCGACTTCCGCAATCCGTTCTCGATCCTCACCAAGGGAACGCTGATCCTGCGCGACCTTCCGCTGCTCCGCGAGGCGGCCGAGGTGACAGCCGTTGGACTGTCGTTCTCGGTAGGCTTCGTCGACGACGCGCTGTGGCGCTCTGTCGAACCCGGGACGCCGAGCCCGCGTCGTCGCCTCGACGCCGTGCGTACGCTGACCGACGCCGGCTTCACCGTCGGCGTCCTGATGGCGCCGATCCTGCCGTTCCTCACCGACACCGACGAGTCCGTCGACGCGACCGTCGCGGCGATCGCCGAGTCCGGTGCGGCCAGCGTCACTCCCCTGCTCCTGCACCTGCGCCCCGGTGCCCGCGAGTGGTACGCCGCCTGGCTGGATCACGCGTTTCCGGATCTGGCGCCGCGTTACCGCGCGCTCTACCGGCGAGGTTCGTACCTCCCGAAGACCTACCAGCACGACGTGACCGAACGGGTGAAACAGGCAGCGCGCCGGTACGGGATGGACAAGGCCGACAGCAACCGGGCGAGGCAGGTGCCGGCCTCACCGACGGAGGCGAGAGCGCTGGGCACCTCGCCGCAACAACCGCCGGTCATGGCCGAGCCGGAGCAACTCAGCCTGCTGTGAGGCCCGACGCAAGCGGTCTCAGCGACCGGTGGACGTCGGTGTCGGCGTCGGGCTCGGTGCCGCCCCATCCCCGTCGCCGACCGCCAGGTTGTACATCCCCACCAGGTACGCGACCAGCAGGACGACGATGACGACGGCGGCGCGGAACGACACCCACTTGTTGCGGCGCATCGTGCGGACGCCCGTGCGCGCGAGCTTGTGGTCGGCGATCGCCCGCCGACTGTGCTGCCACCGCTTGCCAGCTCCGAACGCGATGACGACGCCGAGCAGCGCCAACCCCACTGTAAGAGCCATCGGCCGCATGATAACGATCAGTGGGCGCTGGAGACAGGTTCGGGTGGTGTCCTTGTTGCCGGCCCCCGACCGTTCAGCTGGACAGGCGTTGGACGACCAGGTCCCAGATCCGGTGGGCGAGCGCGTCCTTGGGCCCGCGCGTCACCTGGGTCTCCGGGCCCGCCACATCGAGGATGACGGCTTCGTTCTCCGCCACCTCGAATCCCCGACCGGCACCCACCTCGTTGACCACGAGGAGGTCGCATCCCTTGCGGGCCAGCTTCGTACGCCCGTGCTCCAGGGCCGTGCCGCGCTCGTCACCGGTCTCCGCCGCGAATCCCACCACGACGAGGTCAGCGCGCGGTCGGGCATGGGAGACCTCGGCGAGGATGTCGGGGTTCTGCACCAGCTCGATCGTGGGAGCGGATACGTCGTCGGTCTTCTTGATCTTGTGCTCTGTGTAGGCGGCGGGACGGAAGTCGGCGGGTGCGGCGGCCATCACCAGCGCATCAGCGTCGCGGACAGACGCGAGCACGGCGTCCCGCATGTCGCGTACCGACACCACAGGCACGACCTTGACGCCGGCGGGATCGGGAAGCGCGCTGTTGGCCGACACCAGGGTCACGCTCGCACCCCGCGCAACGGCCGTGCGGGCGAGAGCGTAGCCCTGCCGACCCGACGACCGGTTGCCGAGAAAGCGCACCGGGTCGAGGAACTCGCGGGTGCCCCCGGCGCTCACCACAACATGCCGACCGGCGAGGTCGGGAGCGAGTGCGCCGCCGCCACGCGCGAGCACCGTCTGGCACACCTCGAAGAGCTGCTCCGGCTCCGGCAACCTGCCCTTGCCGCTGTCGGACCCTGTGAGGCGGCCCTCCGCGGGCTCCAGCACCATGGCACCGCGGGCACGCAACGTCGCGATGTTGGCCTGGGTGGCGGCGTGCTCCCACATCTCGGTGTGCATCGCCGGGGCGTAGATGACCGGGCAACGGGCCGTCAGCAGGGTCGACGTCAGCAGGTCGTCGGCCAAGCCGTGGGCGGCCTTGGCGAGCAGGTCAGCGGTCGCCGGCGCGACAACGACGAGCCGCGCCTCCTGGCCCAGGCGTACGTGTGGAACCTCATGCACGTCGTCCCACACCTGCGTGTGGACGGGCTGATGGGACAAAGCGGCCCAGGTCGCCGCGCCCACGAAGCGCAACGCGCTCTCGGTGGGCACGACCCGGACCGGATGGCCGGACTCGACCAACAGACGGAGCAGGGAGCAGGCTTTGTAGGCCGCGATGCCTCCGGTGACGCCGAGGACCACCGGTGCGGCCGGGCCTACCGATGAGGAGGCCACGGTCATCACATCACGGTCAAGACGCGGCCGGCGGAACCTCGTCAGTCGGCTCGATGTCCTCGACCGAGAGGAGGTTCTCGTTGATCTCGCGGAGCGCGATCGAGAGCGGCTTCTCCTGGACGTGGGTGTCGACCAGTGGTCCGACGTACTCGAG
>JBOHED010000361.1:0-3581 GCA_050700915.1 Actinopolymorphaceae bacterium
CGAGCCACTGGACGTAGGCCGGATCGTCCCAGTCGGCCCTGGTCGGCAGCGGCTGGTCGTACCTCTCGGCGAAGCGGCGTTGACAGTGTGCGCAGTGACACGGCCCGTGGTTGCGGCCGGAGTAGTCACGCTGGCTGAAGTTGAACCAGTTGAAGAAGAAGCCATCGACCGGATAGGTGTCGAGGATCTCGCCGAGAATCTCCGCCGACCGTTCCTGGTAGTAGGGGGCGCTCGGGCAGGTGCTCCAGAGCCCGTTGTAGAGCTGGCGTTCACCAGTCGCGCTGACGAAACACCAGTCGGGATGCTGCTCGGCGAGGTCGGCGTGCACCTTGGAGAAGTCGACCCGCGACAACACCCGGACCCCGCGGGCGTGGGCGGCCGTGACCGCGTCACCGATCAGGTCGCCGCTGGCCCGCTCGGCCAGCCACGGGCTCGGATGCTGGAACGCCAGCAGCGACGGATAGAACGACACGATGCCCGCGGTGTTGAGCAGCCAGGTGTCGGCCCCGATGTCCTGGATGTGGTCGAGCACCTGTTCCACGTCGAGGCTCGCGTCGATCTCGCGAAGGTTGGTCTGGTGCGTACGAAACGGCTGATGCCACCAGCGCCCGGTCGTCAACATGCCGCCCATCCTGCTACGCGCCGACGCCCCGACGATGGACGGAGTGCACAATCGGTCACCGCCTCGGGGTCACCGCCTCGGGGTCACCGCCTCGACGCCGCTCAGAGCACGCCGGTGACCTCGGCGAAGTGGCAGGCGACCGGGTGCCCGTTCCCCCGGTCGACCAGGGCGGGCTCCTCGGTCGCGCAGATGTCCTGCGCCTTCCAGCAGCGGGTCCGGAAGCGGCACCCGCTCGGCGGGTCGATCGGGCTCGGTACGTCGCCGGTGAGGATGACCCGCTCCCGGCGCCGCTCGCCCGCCGGGTCGGCCGTGGGCGCGGCGGACAGCAGCGCCTGCGTGTACGGGTGCGCCGGCCGGGTGTAGAGCTCGTCGCGCACTGCCGTCTCGACCACCTTGCCGAGGTACATCACCGCCACCCGGTCGGAGATGTGCCGGACCACAGACAGGTCGTGGGCGATGAAGAGGTACGCAAGACCGAGCGTGTCCTGCAGGTCCTCCAGCAGGTTGACCACGCCCGCCTGGACCGAGACGTCCAACGCCGACACGGGTTCGTCCAGCACCAGCAGCCGGGGCTCGAGCGCGAGAGCGCGCGCGATCCCGATCCGCTGTCGCTGCCCGCCGGAGAACTCGTGCGGGTAGCGGTTGCCGTGCTCCGGGTTGAGCCCGACCAGCTCAAGCAACTCCGCGACCCGGGCCGGTCCGCCGCCGCCTCGCCACCGGCGGTGCACCTTCAACGGTTCGGCGATGATGTCGTTGATCGGCAGCTTCGGGTTGAGGGAGGCGTACGGGTCCTGGAAGACGATCTGGACGTCCCGCCGGACCTCCTGCATCTCGCGTCGGGGGAGGGTGGTCAGCTCTTTGCCGTCGAAGCGCACCGATCCCGACGTGGGCTGGTGGAGCTGCAGGATCGCCCGCCCGGTCGTGGACTTGCCGCAGCCGGACTCGCCGACGATTCCGAGGGTCTCGCCGGCGTCGACGTACAACGACACTCCACTGACCGCGTGCACCTGGCCGACCACCCGGCGGAGGAAGCCGCTCCCGCGCACGGGAAACGTCATCACCAGGTCGCTGACCTCGAGCAGGTGGCCGGCGTCCTGCGAGGGCGTGTCCGGACGTGCCTCCACCGTGGCGGCGTGGGCGGGAGTCGCGCTCATCGCTTCGACGCCTCGCTCTCGGTACGGAAGTAAGCGGTCGGATCGTCGCTCTTCGCCAGCGCTGCCGAGTGGTGGCAGGCAGCCAGGTGCTCGACGCCGTCGGTCGCCGTGAGATCCGGTTCGGACGTACGACAGGTCTCGTCGGCCAGCGGACATCGCGGGTGGAAGGGGCAGCCCCCGGGCAGGTTGATGAGCGACGGCGGCGTTCCCCTGATCGGGCGGAGCCGCTCGCCACTCGCCGAGTCCAACGCCGGGATCGACCCCAGGAGGCCTGCGGTGTAAGGCATCCTGGGCCGGTAGAAGACGCTGTCGGTGTCGCCGACCTCGACCGCGCGTCCGGCGTACATCACGAGCACCCGGTGTGCCATGCCGGCGATCACGCCGAGGTCATGGGTGATCAGGATGATGGCGGCACCCACGGCGTCCTTGACCTCGAGCAGTTTCTCCAGGATCTGGGCCTGCACGGTGACGTCGAGTGCGGTGGTCGGTTCGTCGGCGATGATGACGTCCGGCCGGTTGATCACCGCCATGGCGATCATCGCCCGCTGCCGCATCCCGCCGGAGAACTCGTGCGGGTATGAGCGCAGCCTCGTCCGCGCCTGGGGGATGCCCACCAGGTCGAGCATCTCCTCGGCCTGCGCGAACGCGTCCTTGCGGGACAGGACCTGATGGGAGAGAACCGCCTCGGCGAGTTGGTCGCCGACCGTCCGGACCGGGTTGAGAGCCGTCATCGGGTCCTGGAACACCATCCCGATCGCCCGGCCACGCAGTCCGCGCCTGCGCCGCGGCGACATGGTGAGCATGTCCTCGCCCCGGAAGTGGACGCGGCCACTGATCCGCGCCGACTTCGGCAGCAGGCCCATGACCGCCATCGACGAGACCGACTTGCCCGAGCCGGACTCGCCGACGATGCCGAGGACCTCGCGTTCGTGCACCGCGTACGACACACCCCGGACCGCCCGGACCACGCCGTCGTCGGTCGGGAAGCTCACGGTCAGGTCGTCCACGCGCAGAATCTCCTCCCGCGAGGGAAGGCGCGCGTCGGCCAGACCGGTGACCATGTGCGGGTCCCCCGGCTGCCCGCCGGTCCCGAACTCAAGCACTTCGCTTCCGTGGTCGAAGGGGGCTGTCATCTAGTCACGCACCCGGGTCTGTCGGGGATCGAACGCGTCACGCAGGCCGTCACCGATGAAGTTGACCGCCAGTGCGATGGCGATGATGAAGGCACCAGGCCACCAGAACAGCCATGGGCGGGTCAGCATCGCCGTGCGGTAGTCGCTGATCAGCATGCCCAGTGACGTGTCGGGTTTCTGGACGCCGAAGCCCAGGAAGGACAACGCCGTCTCGAGCAGGATCGCGCTGGCGATGGTAAGTGTCGCGCTCACCACGATGACGCCGATGGCGTTGGGCATGATGTGCCGGAAGATGATCCGCAGCGGCCGGGTTCCTGCGGCCCGTGCCGCTTCGACGAACTCCTTCTCGCGGAGCGAGAGGAACTCGCCGCGCACAAGGCGGGCCAGCTGCGTCCACACGACGAGGCCCAGCACGACCGCGAGGGTCACGATCCCGGCGTTGCCGGCCATCCGGCCGACCACGGCGGCGAGCACCAGCAGCGGGATGGTGATCATCACATCGGTGAAGCGCATGAGGACGGTCTCGGTCCGCCCGCGGAAATAGCCGGCGAGCGCGCCGACCGTGCTGCCGACGAAGGTGGCCACCAGACCCACGATGAACGCGATGGTGATCGACTGCTGTGCCCCTCGCATCGTCAGCGCGAAGTAGTCCTTGCCCACGTTGTCCTGGCC
>JBOHED010000362.1:0-5166 GCA_050700915.1 Actinopolymorphaceae bacterium
CGGCAGTCGCAACCGACGTCGCGGCGTGTGACGGGCCCAGAGCTGGTCGATCGGAGCTGACAGGCCGACCAGCGTGAGCGTGACGAACACCACGATGCCGAACGACGCTACCGGGTGCTGTCCGCCAGCCATCCACCACGGCGTGGCCGCGTTGGCGGCGAACAGCCCGCCGACGACCACCAGCCCGGCCCGGACGTACGACTGCCACCGGAGGTCCGGCTCCGTCGGGGCTGTCTCGGTCGAGCCTGCCGCCGGTAGTTCCGTCGCGCCCGCTCGTGCCGACGGGCGCAGTCGGGCGTACGCCAGGACTCCTGCGTACGCCAGTCCCAGCGCCACGGCACCCACCGCGGGCAGCCGGTGGCTCGGAACGCCGAGCAGCCCAAGGCCCACGAGCAGCTCGGCCCATCCCACGATCCGAATCGCCGTCGTCGCGGGCCCTTCGCCCATCAGGGGCGGCAACAAGGCGTGGGCAGCGGTCTGCTGGGTCGCCGAGCGGTCGAGCAGCGTCGTCGCGCCGATCCAGGCGAGGAGTACGCCGAGGACGAGCGGAGTCAGGTCTCGAACAAGAGCCAGCATCCAACCCCCAATCACCGTGCCGGCCTTGAAGGTGAGCGAAAGGAACTTACCTGTCAAGGTGCTTCGCCGACATTGACCTACTCGTTGTGGCCACGCCCCGCCGCTCGCTCGGAGCTCAACCTCCGCGGCGGCCGCCGTTCCTGCGTACGGTCGTTCCGTGATCGTGAAAGGAAATCGCCATATAGCGCCCGGAACCTTCATGATCACGGAACTGGCCGGTGGTCGCACGTAGCGCGCCCGGCTGTCTCACACGGTGACCGAGACTCGGCGGTCTGCGCAATGCCTCGTTTGGGGGAAGCCCGCTCGCCGGCTTCGGCCAGGCGGCTGCCGAGCCGGCGCACACGAACGGGCCGCCGAAGCTGACCGCGACCGGACAGCCGACGGCGTATCGTCACGCTATGAAGGTCACCGCTCACGAGATCGCTCGCGCCCCGAAGGTTCTGCTCCACGACCACCTCGACGGCGGGCTGCGACCGCAGACGGTACTCGAGTTGGCGGCTGAGGTGGGGCACGAGTTGCCCGCGCCAACGGCGGAGGAGCTGGGGCGCTGGTTCCGCGAGTCGGCGGACTCCGGCTCGCTCGAGCGCTACCTCGACACGTTCGTCCACACGGTGGGCGTCCTCCAGACACCCGAGGCGTTGACCCGCGTCGCGGCGGAGTGTGCCGTCGACCTCGCCCAGGACGGTGTCGTCTACGCCGAGGTCCGGTACGCACCCGAGCAGCACCTGCAGGCGGGTCTCAGCCTGCCGGCGGTCGTCGAGGCGGTGCGTGACGGCTTCGCCGAGGGCGAGAAGCGGGCAGCAGTCGCCGGCCGGCCCATCGTCGTACGCCAGATCCTCACCGCCCTACGCCACGCTGCCCGGTCCCGGGAGATCGCCGAACTCGTCGTGCACTACCGCGACCAGGGCGTGGTCGGCTTCGACATCGCGGGAGCGGAGGCCGGCTACCCGCCGACCCGGCACCTCGACGCGTTCGAGTACCTCCAGCGGGAGAACGCCCACTTCACCATCCACGCCGGTGAGGGGTTCGGCCTTCCCTCCATCTGGCAGGCCATCCAGTGGTGCGGTGCGGACCGGCTGGGTCACGGCGTACGCATCGTCGAGGACATCGAGGTGGCCGCTGACGGCACCGCGCGGCTCGGCCGGCTCGCCGCCTACGTCCGCGACAAGCGGATCCCGCTCGAGCTCTGCCCCACGTCCAACATCCAGACCGGCGCGGCGACGTCGCTCGCCGCGCATCCGTTCGGGCTGCTGACCCGGCTGCGGTTCCGGGTGACGGTCAACACCGACAACCGGCTGATGAGCGGTACGTCGATGTCGCAGGAGTTCGCCGCCCTCGCCGAGGCGTTCGACTACGACCTGAACGACTTCGCGTGGTTCACCGTCAACGCGATGAAGAGCGCGTTCCTGCCGTTCGACCAGCGGCTGGGGCTGATCAACGACGTCATCAAGCCCGGGTATGCGGCCCTTGCCGCCGAGCGCGCGTTCGCCCAGATGCAGCGTCCGGTCGACGAACGCTGAACCTGTCCGGTTTGGATGAAGGGACCCCTGCGCCAGGTTGCCTTTGGATGAGGGGACCCCTGCGCCAGGTTGCGTTTGGATGAGGGGACCCCTGCACCAATAGGTTCGCGTCAGGGCGCCCCTCATCTAACCGGGTTGCGCAGGAGGGCGTCCCTCATCTAACCGGGTTGCGCAGGAGGGCGTCCCTCATCCAACGGGGCTTCGCAGGAGGGCGCCCCTCGTTCAGTTGGCGTCGTCGCGGGGGATCAGGATCCACAGCACGATGTAGACGACGACCTGCGGGCCGGGCAGGAAGCAGGACAGGATGAACGCCAGCCGTACGAACCTGCGCGGCAGGCCGAACCGGTCGGCCAGCCCGGCGCACACACCGGCGATGACCTTCCCCCTGCGCGGGCGGACCAGGCGGGCCATGCGGAAGTCCTTTCGCCGACGGCTGCTTACCTGGTAGGACGATCGGCCCGCGTGAGGTGTTTCCTGCGTACGCCGAAGTCAGGGATTCCCGAGGGTTCCCCTGACCCACCTGCGCGACCGAACTCCAACCGCCTAACGGGTGGTGAAGGCGCCACCGTTGACATGGATGGTCTGGCCGGTGATGTGCCTGGCCGCACGCGACGCGAGGAAGTATGCGGTTTCGGCGATGTCGTCCGGTGCGCCCGGGCGCTTGTCGTGGGTCTCCTCCACGAGGGCTCGGTGGCGATCGTCGGTCATCTGGCCGCGGAAGAAGTTGGTGCCGGCGACGTATCCGGCGGAGATGACGTTCGTGGTGATCCCGCGCGGGCCGAGGTGGGCGGAGAGGGAGGCGTTCCAGGCGCCGAGGGCGGCTTTGGACGCGCCGTAGGCACCTCCCCTCCGCTCCGCCCCGATCGACCCGATGCTCACGACCGTGCCGCCCTGGTCGAGCTTGTCCTGGAACGAGGCGGTGGTGATGACCGCGCTGAGCAGGTTCTGCGCCAGGTTCGACTGCCACTCGGCGACGAGTGTCTCCAGCGGCCCGAGGTCGGTGGGAGGCTCCTCTGGCAGTCCGCCGGCGGCATTGACCAGTACGTCGAGCCGCTCGCCCAGGCGCATGCTCAGGTCGGCAACCTGCTCGGGTCGGGTGGCGTCACAGGCAACGCCGGCGACGCCCAGCTCCTTGGCGGTCGACTCGACCCTGTCGGGGTGGCGTCCGGTGATGACGACCCCGGCGTCGTCGGCGGCGAACCTCGCGGCGACCGCCCGCCCGATGCCGCTGGTCCCACCGGTGACGAGAACGATGCGAGTCACGGTTCCTCCAGCCTGCTACGTTTAGACCTAAACATAACCGAGATCGACGGGAGTCCGATCAGTGGCCGCCAACGAAGCCGCTGCGGGGAAGGCCGGCTCGTCACACGAAGATGCCGGCTCGCCACGCGAAGATGCCGGTTCGCCCGCAGAGGACGGCGCCACTTCGCCCTATCCGGCCGCGGAGATTGCGGCGGCGTGGCAACGGGAACGCCCCGGCACACCTACCGAGTCGATCGAGATCGTGACACCGCTCTGGCGCCTTGCGAAGCTCTTCGCCGACGACCGCAACCGGGTCCTGCGCAGGGCCGGGATCGACGCGGCCACCCTGGACCTGCTGTCCGTCATCCGCCGTTCCGGCCCGCCGTACACCGTGAGCACCCGTGAGCTCGCGCAGCGGACCCTGGTCACCGCCGGCGCGATCTCCCAACGCGTCGCCCGCGCCGAACGGGATGGTCTCGTCCGCCGCGGCCCTGCCCACACCGGCCGCCGTACGGTCATCGTCTCGTTGACGCCCGAAGGTCACGCGCTCATCGAGCGTTCCGTCGATGCCGTGCTCGAACGCGAGGCCCGCCTCGTCAGCTGCCTGTCCGCGGCCGAACGCACCTCACTCATCGCACTACTGGCCAAGCTGACGACAGACGTCAGGTCGCAGACCGCCGCTCCCTGACGTCAGGTCCGCTGGTCGAGGTGGGCCATGAGCGCCGGGATGAGGGCGTGCCACCCGGCCGACGCCGCCGCCACGTCGGCCGTGGCCAGAGCCTGGGCCCCGCCCGGCCGGTCCTGGGCGAGGTCGACGGCACAGGAGACGACGAAACGGCCCGCGGCCGACTCTGGACTGAGCAGGTCCGCGACGTCGGTCCAGCCACCCCAGGCGGCAACGCGGCCGAGCTCCGTCCAGGCGCTCACCAGCCGGTCGGCGGCCTCGTGGTCCATCTCCTCGGTGACGGACTCGGCGATGAGTACCAGGTCGAAGATGCAGTCATCGTGCGGCGTGAGGCTGACGTCGGGCCGGTCCAGGACGCTCAGCAGGTTGAGTGCCACCTCGCCGCTCCGCCCGTCGCCGAGGCCCGCGACCGGACCCGCCGAGGTGAGGTCCGTACGCATCTGGTCGAGATCGGTCCAGACCGTCAGCCGAGGCGTTCCGGCGTCGTCGGGACGGCCGGCGTAGTGCGGGACGCCGTCATGCAGGCTCGTGCTGCGTACGGCATAGAACCCCTCCTCCTCCTCGGCCAGCCCGAACCACAGCGTCATCGCGTCAGTGGCGTCCTCGAGCGGGACCGAGCCCTCGCCTTCGCTGCTGGTCCAGCCGTCACCCAGCACGGCAGCAGCTGAGGGCGACTCGGGTGTGTCAGGTACGACCATCCGGCGGGAGACCTCGGCGAGACACCACGACCAGTTGGCGTCGAGAATCTCCACGACGTGCTTGCGGTGGTGCGCCGCGCGGAAGATCGACAGCACCTCATCGCCGGAAGCGAGCTTGCTGATGTCCTCGTCGTCGTGCAGCGCCTGCGCGTGCGGGTCGTCGACGTCCATGTAGTCGAGCAGGTCCAACATCAGCGCGAGCGTCGACCCGAGCGAGGCCTGCACGTCGGCGTCGAGTTCGCCGTCGGCGATCTCCGGCAGGTTGATGAGGTCGTACGAACACAGCTTGCGGGCATACTCCTCCGCCGGCCAGATCCGCAGCGGCCGCAGGTGCTGGCTCGGCGACAGGTCGGTCGAGGTGCTGGAGTCGACGAAGCTGACGAGATCGTCGAGGGTACGAAAGCCGTAGACCTGGCCCTTCGTGCCGAGGAAGCCGGCGGAGCCG
>JBOHED010000363.1:0-2565 GCA_050700915.1 Actinopolymorphaceae bacterium
GCCGCCGCCGGACGCGGGGGTCGATGACCACCTCGCTGACGTGGCCGGCCGACACCGTGATCCGTACCCTCCCGTCGAGCGCCTCGCCAGTGCCGGTCGGCGTACCCGCGTCACCCTGCGGACCCGCGCCTGTGTCGCCGTCGACACCGCGGCCGGCGTCCAGCTGATCGGGTGGGGCTTCCTGGTCGAGGCGCGCCAACTCCTCCCGGAGACGGTTCACGATGTCCTGCGTCGCACGGGACGGATCGGTCATCTGCCTTCCTCCGGACGCCTGGTCGGTGAGAACCCACTCACGTGTGCACCGACCGCGTTCAACGCCTGCACAGCGTCCACCGCGGAGCTGCCGTCGTCCACGATCACCGTGGACGTCCGCCCGACCGTGCCGGTGCTCCCACCGAAATCGGCGCCCTCGAGCCGAGCTGCCAGACCGGTCCATCGGCTGCGGACTCGTAGACGGTGACCCGTGCGCCCCGCAGGTTCACCACGCTGAGTGCGGCGTGCGCGAAACGCGTCTTCGTCAGATCGGCGCCGGCCAGACAGTTTGCTGGTGTCAAGAGCGACATGGATATCTCGATCGAGTTTCTTCTGAATACCGGTCTCCGACCTGGTCCGATCATAGGTGCGGTCGGGCTCTTCGCGGGTCTGATACCCCTTGACGTCCCAGTCCTGTCCAGATCCCTCGGTGAAATCGGCTCTCTCGTTTTCCGCCCGCGTCACTGGCTCGGACACGGTTCCTGTCGCCTCCAACCCGAGCGCCACCTCGGCTTCGCGTTCGGTTCCAGGACTTGTTCCCCCGATCGCCGGGTCGATGGCCAGTTCTTCCTTGCGGCGTTCGTACTCCTGGGCTGCTTCTTCGCGTTCCTCGCGCGTTTCGTACGCATCGACTCCGTGCTCGGACGCATGGATCGGCCGGCCGTCGAGGCGTTCGATCTTCGCGCCCAGGTAGACGCGGACCAGCCTCGCAACGACCGGTCCGAGGGTCCGGATCAGCGTGGTGGTGAGCTGGACCGCGATGACGATCACCCGGTTCACCGAGACCGCCGCCTCCGCCGCCACGGCGAGCGAGGCGCCGACGGTGAAGAACGCGGCGGCGATCGCGGCCGCGAGGATGATGGCAAGGGCGATGAGCTGCACGATGACGAGCAGCTTCAGGACCAGCACCAGCATGGCCGCCTGGAAGAACGCGATCGCGATACCGATGGCGACGATCTCGGAGCTGAAGAGGTAGCCGGTGTCGCCGGCGACCTTCTCCCAGTAGCCCTTGAACGCGTCGATCGCCGGGCCGGTGTTCGTGTGGGACATGTCGGTGACCGCGAGCACCGCCTGCTCCGCGTGCACTTCGGCGCTGAAGGCGAACCCGAGCCAGGCCTCACCGCAGCGCTGCAGCGCGGTCTCGTCGGCCTCCGGCCAGTAGCAGCCGGCGTAGTGGAGGGCCTGGATGAGACCGGGCGGAAGTTCGAGACCCATCAGGGACTGCCCAGGCTGTCCAGGACGGCCTCGACCTTGGTGGCCTGCGCGGTGTTGTCGGCCTCCACCCGGGTGTAGGCATCGGCGAGCTGGTTCATGGCGACGGACGTCTCCACGACGCAGAACCCGGTCTCGGTGAAGTAGGTCAATGCTGCCGGGCCCGCCGCTTCGTACATCTCTTTGAGCGCTCCCCCGAGCCCGTCGCCGCCGTACGGATCCCCGGTGGCGTCCATGTGTGCGGTCAGCTCCTCGACGGACTCACCCCAGTCCTGACCCGCCCCATCCACCTTGCGCGCGGCAAGGTGGATCCTTTCGGGACGTACGTGGACCTCCGCCATGCCGGAACCGTAACAAGATCAGCGCACTCCGCAACGATCTTGCTCACCGCTGCTGTGGACAGCTGCCGCTCCTGGTCAGATTGCGGTCAGGAACGGCGAGCGGTTGCCCACGACCGGATCATGTCGATCCGGGCCTGCAGCTGTTCGGCGGATGCCTGGATCGCGAGTGGCCCGCCGCAGACCCGGCGCAACTCTGCGTGGATGGCGCCGTGCGGTTGCCCGGTGCGATGGTGCCAGGCGCCGACCAGGCCGTTGAGTTCGCGGCGGAGGACGCCCAACTGTTCGTACGCGGGACCGGGCGCAGCGCGCTCCGTACCCGCTGCACCAGCCGCCGCGGACGCTGGCCCACCGGCCGTCGGCTGGCCGTCGTGGGCAGGCGACGGGGACGTACGCCGCCGACGCAGCAGCTCACTGACCTGATGCGGTTCCAGCAGCCCGGGAATGCCGAGGAACTCCGTCTCGTCCGCTCCCAGCTCTCCACCGAACTCGTTGCCGTCGTAGACGAGCCGGTCGAATGCCGCCTGCGAGCCGAGCGCCTGGAACCGCTTCTCCTCGAGATCGGCCTCGGTCTCACCCCGCTCGGCCGCGGCAAGCAGCGCCTCTTCGGCGGCGAAGATGTCGTCGTCGTCGTGAACCGGCTTGCCCAGGACGTGGTCGCGGACGGTCTCCATCTCCGCGGCGTACTGCAACAGCACCGGGACCGTCGGCAGGAACAGCGACGCCGTCTCACCACGGCGTCGCGCCCGCACGAAGCGCCCCA
>JBOHED010000364.1:0-2972 GCA_050700915.1 Actinopolymorphaceae bacterium
TGTCCCACTCTCCCCAGGAGTACGCCGAACCGGCCGACTGCCTCGCCGGCGTTCACGCGCTGGCCGACGTCCTCGACGAGCTCGTCAGCTGACGCGTCGGGGCGGCGACACCCCAGCTGGCGCCGCCGCTGTCTGAGGGGCACCCTGCACCAACTCCCCCTTGCATGAGGGGCACCCTGCACCCATAGGTTCGCCCCAAGGGCACCCTCATCCAACCCGCCGCTGCATGAGGGGCACCCTGCACCAACACGTTCGCCCCAAGGGCACCCTCATCCAACCCGCCGCTGCATGAGGGGGACCGTGCACCAACTCGCCGCTGCATGAGGGGCACCCTCAACCAACGGGCCCCGCCGTGCTCTCCCGGACCTTCAGCTCGAACTCCACGTGCACCTCGCGCGGTGGCGACGGCTTACGGTTTGCCACGTGCTGCTCCAGCAGATCCACCGCGATCGCTGCGATGACCTGCTTGTCCTGCGAGATCGTGGTGAGTGAGGGAGTGGAGATCCGTCCGTACGGAATGTCGTCGTGTCCCACGATCGCGATGTCGTCGGGCACTCGTAGCCCCCGGCGGTGGATGGTACGCAGCGCACCCAACGCCAGCAGGTCGGTGAAGCAGAAGACGGCGTCCGGCGGCCGCGCGAGGTCGAGCAGCTCCTCCATCTCGGCCGCCCCCGCCTCGCCGACATAGTGCGGGGTCTGGCGGACCAGCTCGGACTCGACCGGCAGGCCTGCCTCGCTCAACGCCTGCTGGTAGCCCTCCAGCCGCTGGCGCGACGCGCCACGCGCCCGGCTGCCCTTCGCGCCGATCGCGGCGATACGTCGCCGGCCGAGGTCGACGAGGTGCGCGGTCGCCGTCTTGGCCGAGGCCACATTGTCGATCGACACGTGGTCGAACGTCCCGTCGTGGATCACCTCGCCGAGCAGCACCATCGGTGTGGGGTCCGTACGCCGACGCAGAGCCGCGGCACTCGTCCGGGTCGGGTTGAAGAGCAGACCGTCGATCCGCCGCGACAGGTCACCGTCGAGGATCCGTTGTTCGTAGGCCCGGTCGCTCATGGTCTGCTCGATCAGCACCACCCACGACCGGCGCTGCGCCAGCTCGACGACGTGGCGGGCAAGCTCACTGAAGTACGGCATGTCGAGCTGGGGGATCACCAGGGCGATGACCCCGGTCCGGCCCTGGGCGAGGTTGCGGGCGGAGAGGTTGGGGCGGTAGCCGAGATCGCTGATCGCTTCGAGGACCCGGGAACGGGTCCGTTCGGCCACGAACGGGAACTCGTTGATGACGTTCGACACCGTCTTCTTCGACACACCCGCTCGCTCTGCGACGTCGGCGAGCCGCGGCCTGCCCGCCGCCCGGTTCGGGTCCATGCACCGCCGCCTTCCCTGCCGCTCATGCCCGCTCGTGCCCGCTCGTTGGCCAGTCGTGGCCCGCGGCCAATCATGTCAGAGTACGTCTTTACACCGGTGTAAACACCGGTGTAAAACTAGGGCACGCGACACAGAGGAGGCCGCCATGACTGACTCGCCAGGCGTGCGGTCAGGCCATCGCCCGGGGATGACCAGACGGAACGTTCTCGCGCTCGGGGGGATGGGTCTGGCGGCCTCCTCCCTGCTCGGATGCGACCTGCTGTCCACCGATCCAGGCGGCAAGGACGCAGTATCCGGCCCACGAGGCGCCACGAAGGGGAAGGAGGCGCCCGAGCTCGCCGCGCAGGTCAAGCAGGGGTCACTCCCTCCGGTCCGGCAGCGACTGCCGGCGACGCCGATGGTCGTCACCCCCCTCGACGAGACCGGCCGGTACGGCGGGCAGATCAGCCTGCTCGGCCTGGGCGAAACCGTCGACGTCAACACCACCCTCGGCTACGAGAACCTCGTCCGGTGGAAGCCCGGGATCGACACCGACCTCACCGCCGACCAGGTGGTTCCCAACGTGGCGGAGAGCGTCGAACGCAGCGCGGACGGCGCCACGTACACGTTCACCCTCCGCAGCGGCATGAGGTGGTCGGACGGCAAGCCGTTCGGCGCCGACGACATCGTCTTCTGGTACGAAAGTGTCGCGTCGAACCGCGAGCTGACCCCCATCCCGATCGACTGGCTCGTCACCGGTGGCGAGGACTTCACGGTGGAAAAGGTCGACGACCACACCGTGGTGTTCCGGTTCCCCAAGCCCAACGGCCTCTTCATGGTCAACCTCGCGACCCAACGCGGGACGGTCATCACCGACTTCCCCGCCCACTACATGAGGCAGTTCCACAAGGATCACGTCGACGACCTCGACCAACTGGTGAAGGACTCGGACAGCGACACGTGGGTCGACCTGTTCCTGTCCAAGGCCAATCGCGCCGAGAATCCAGAACGCCCGGTCATCGACGCCTGGCAGCTCACCAGTGCCATCAGCGACGCGCAACGACCGGTGGCGAAGCGGAATCCGTACTACTGGAAGACCGACGAGGACGGCAGCCAGCTGCCCTACCTCGACAGCGTCGCCTTCGATCTGGTGCAGGACCCCGAGACCGCTGTGCTCAAGGCGACCAGCGGCGAGTTCGATCTCGTCGACGTCGGCATCAACCAGATCCGCAACAAGCCGGTCTTCGCGCGCAGCCGGGAGAAGGCGGGCTACGAGTTCTTCGAGACGATCCCGCAACAGATGAACCAGATGATCGTCATGGTGAACCTCGCGCACAAGAACCCTGCCTTGCGTGGGGTCTTCTCCCAGCGGGACTTCCGCATCGGCCTCTCGCACGCGATCAACCGCCAGGAGATCATCAACGCGGTGTTCCAGCGGCAGGGCGAACCGTGGCAGGCCGCTCCGCGCCCCGAATCGCCGTACTACAACGAGAAGCTCGCCAAGCAGTACACGGAGTACGACCCGGACCTCGCGAACGAGTTCCTCGACAAAGTGCTGCCCGACAAGAATGCCAGCGGCATCCGGCTCCGCCCCGACGGCGAGAAGTTGTTCTTCCAGGTCG
>JBOHED010000365.1:0-11204 GCA_050700915.1 Actinopolymorphaceae bacterium
TTCTAGGCCGACGAACCTCCAACAACTCGCGCTGGGCCGCCCTAGACTCGCGCCGTATGGGCGGCGACCGGCTGGACTACCACGGCCGTGACGTCTGGACCGACCTTGCTACCACGCTTGGTCGTACGTACGTTCCCGAACCCAGCCGGCACTCCGGTCACGTCACGTGTGGGCCCGAATGGTCGTGGCGGTTCGCCCTTCGGGACTTCGACCTCTGGCTGGTCTGCAAGGGTCGCGGCCGGGGTGCGATCGGCGACCAATCAGTCACGGTCTCGCCGGGCACACTGCTCGTCCTGCGGCCGGGTGACACGGGCTGGATGGTGCAGGATCCCGACGACCGGTTGACGGTGACGTTCGCCCACTTCGCCCTGGTCGCTCCGGCGACCGGTCTGTCCGTTGATCTCCCGGCCGACCGGCTCCCCTCCAGGCACGTGCCGCTCACCGACTTCCGAGCCGTCCACGAACCCCTGTTGACCGTCGTACGGCTGATGGAACGAACCGGGCCACTCGCCCTGCTGGAGGCACGGCTGGTCTTCGCCCACCTGCTCCTCACCATCGTTCGTCAGGACGCGGTCGCGGCCGGGCTCGCGCCGGAAATCATCGACCCGCGGGTGCGGTCGGTGATGCGCTTTGTCCGGGAACGCCCGGCCGAGCGGCCCACCATCCAGGAGGCGGCGGAAGTGGTGCGGATATCGCCCACCCACCTGCGCCGGTTGTTCGCCCGGGAGATCGGCGTGAGTTTTCGTTCCTACGTCCTGCGGTCGCGAATGGAGCAGGCGCGCGCGATGCTGCGCGAGTCGTCGATGTCGGTCGGGGAGATCGCGCGAGCCCTCGGTTACGTCGACGTCGCGTTGTTCAGCCGACAGGTTCGGGCGTACTTCGGCATGCCACCCACCGACCTCCGCCAGGCCCGGTGATCAAGAAACAGCTCGGCGAATCGCGTAGGTCGCGGCCCCGGCGGCCAGCACCACCGCCCCCGGGATCACCGACGACAGCGGCAGCGCGAACGCCAGGACAACACAGCCGACCGCGCCCAACACCGGGATGAGGCGCGGCGGGCGACCCTCGGCGGCGGTCAGGGTCCACGCGCTGGCGTTGGCGATCGCGTAGTACACAAGTACGCCGAACGACGAGAACCCGATGGCGGCCCTCACGTCCACCGTCGCTGCCACGATCGCGACGACGGCACCCACCGCGAGTTCCGCATGGTGCGGCACCCTGAACCGGGGATGGACCGCGGCCAGCGCATGCGGCAGGTGCCGGTCGCGCGCCATCGCCAGCGTCGTCCGCGACACGCCAAGGAGCAGGGCGAGCAGCGATCCCAACGCCGCCACGCCAGCACCGACCCGCACCACCGGCGCCAACACCGGCAGACCCGCCGCACGTACCGCGTCGGCCAGCGGTGCCGCCGCCTCGCCCAGGCCTCGGCTGCCCAACACGCTGAGGACGCCGACGGCGACCGCCGCGTAGACCACCCACGTGATTCCCAGCGCGAGCGGGATCGCCCGGGGGATCGTACGTTCGGGATCGCGGACCTCCTCCCCCAGCGTGGCGATGCGCGCGTATCCCGCGAACGCGAAGAACAGCAGGCCCGCCGCCTGCAGGACACCGCCCACCGAGGCGTCCGTCCCGACGTCCAGCCGCGCCGGTTCGGCCGCGCCGGAGGTGAGGCACGCGACGACGACGGCGGAGAGTACGCCGAGGACCACGGCGACGATCGCCCTTGCCAGCAAGGCGGACTTCTCCACGCCGACATAGTTCACGGCCGTCAACACCACCACGGCACCGACCGCGACCGCGTGCGACTGCGACGGCCATGCGTACAGCCCGACGGTCAATGCCATCGCCGCGCACGACGCCGTCTTGCCGACCACGAACGCCCAGCCGGCAAGGTATCCCCAGAAATCGCCGAGCCGTTCGCGACCGTAGACGTACGTACCACCGGACGCCGGATAGCGGACGGCCAGGCGCGCGGACGAGGTGGCGTTGCAGTACGCGACGATCCCCGCGACCGCGAGGCCGACCAGCAGGCCCGACCCCGCGGCAACGGCTGCCGGTGCGAGGGCGGCGAAGATTCCGGCGCCGATCATCGCACCCAGGCCGATCACCACGGCGTCGGCGACGCCGAGTCGCCGCCGCAACTCCGCCATCAGCGATGAGATTCGAAGAGCTCGACCGGGTTGCCGGACGGGTCGTCGACGAGGATCTGCTTGCCGCCGAACCCGGTGACGATGGTGTTGCGGAAGGACGCTCCGGCGGCTTCGAGGCGGGCAACCTCAGCCTCGAGATCCGGGACCTGGACGGTGATGCGGTTCCACCCGCCTGGTTCAGGTACGCGTCCGTCGGGCATGGCCTGGCCCGCACCTCCGGCGCCGCCCGGCGCGGACAGTGCCAGCCGCAGCGCACCGTGGACGAGCATCGCGAAGCCGGGTGCCGGATGGGCCTGGACGGTGAACCCGAGCTTGTCCACATAGAAGTCGATGGCGGCCGAAACGTCATCGACGATGTAGCGCACGGTCACGGTCTCAGTCATGTGCTTCTCACTCCTTCGTACGTAGGAATCCCATCAAACCATATTGATGTATCATCGGTCCATGATGGCTGACCCGGATGTCGCGCTGCCGCCGTTCGTCCAGCTGACCGGTCACGAGCTGAGGTGGCGGTTGATGCGGGAGCTGGCGCAGAGCGACCGGCGGGTTCGCGAGCTCGTGACCGCGATCGACGAGCCGCAGAACCTCGTCTCCTACCACCTGGGCAAGCTGCGCTCGGCCGGGCTGGTCACTACGCGCCGCAGCAGTGCCGACGGGCGTGACATCTACTACCACCTCGACCTGGCCAGGTGCGCCGAGCTCCTCGCAGAAACCGGTGCCGCCCTGCATCCAGCGCTCTCACCCGCCGTCTCCGGACCCACCCCGACCCGGCTGGCGAACAGCAGGCGGATCAGCGTGTTGTTCCTGTGCACCGGCAACACCGCCCGGTCCCCGATGGCTGCCGCACTCCTACACCACCAGACGCATGGAAAGGTCGAGACCGCGAGCGCCGGCAGCAATCCCAAGCCACTGAGCCCGCATGCCGTACGCGCGTTACGGGAGTACGACGTCGACCTGTCCGGTCATCGACCGCGGCACGTGGACACCTTTACCGGTAGACGGTTCGACTACGTGATCAGCCTGTGCGACCGGGTCCGCGAGGTGTGCCCGGACTTTGCGTACCATCCACGACTTGTGCACTGGAGCATCCCCGATCCCAACGCCGCCACGGCTTCTGACCCGGGCGGCGCGGGATACGCGGCTTTTCGCCGTACTGCGGCCGAGCTCGACACCCGCATCCGCTTTCTGGTTCCCGTTCTCGTTCCCGCATTCGGGCAGGGCTGACCGGTGCCGGACCTTGCCGCGCTGCCGAAGGCGCAGCTGCACCTGCACCTGGCCGGGGCGATGCGGCCGGGAACGCTACGGGAGTTGGCCAGTCGCTACGGCGTACCGGCACCGGCACACGACGGCCGCGGCGTCAGGGACTGGGCGGAGTTCCAGGAGCGCTATGACGCAGCGCGCGCGGTGATCCGTACCCCGTCCGACGTCGCCCGGGTGGTCGCCGAGGCCGCTGCCGACGACGCCGTGGACGGGTGCGGCTGGCTGGAGATCCAGGTCGACCCGACGTCGTACGCCGAGACGATGGGCGGGCTCCGCGCCGCCCTCGAGGCCGTGCTCGAAGCCGCCGCGGCGGCGCCGATTCCCGCCGGTGTCATGGTGGCGTCGAGTTGGGCGCGGCCGCCGGAACACGCCGAACGCCTTGCCAGGTTGGCATCTGCGTACGCCGATGCCGGCGTGGTGGCGTTCGGTCTGTCCAACGACGAGCGACGCGGCGATGTGGCTGCTTTCGTACCAGCGTTCCGGATAGCCCGCGAGGCGGGCCTCCTCGCCAGCCCACACTCGGGGTTCTACACGTCGGCTCGTCATGTCCGCGACTGCGTCCAGCTACTCGGCGCCGGGCGGGTCGGCCACGGCACGTCGGCGGTGACCGATCCCGAGACCCTCGCCCTGCTTGCCGAACGGGCCGTCACGTTGGAGGTCTGCCCCACGTCCTACCCGCCGCTCGGCGTCCACGCGCTCGACGAGGTGCCCGTTGCGGCACTGCTCGCGGCCGGAGTTCCCGTGGCGCTCGGCAGCGACGACCCGTTGCTGTTCGGCGTCGGACTGGCCGGACAGTACGACATCTGTCGTGACCTGCTCGGCCTGTCCGACGACCAGTTGGCCGCACTGGCCCGCTACAGCATCGAAGGCTCGGCCGCTCCGCTGAAGATCAAGCACGATCTTCTCGACCGGCTGACCCGCTGGCGTCACTCGCCGGAGTAGGCGCGCCGCGGCCGCCGGTAGCTCAGGACCAGGTGGTGTCGACGTCACCGGCGATGGAGGTGCCGTGGTCCTCACCGCGGCAGATTCCCGCCATGATGCCTGTCCGGTCGATGTCGAAGACGTGCAACGGAAGCTTCTGGTCGCGGGCCAGGATGAACGCGGCCTGGTCCATCACGCGCAGCTCCTGCTGGAGTACGTCGTCATAGGTGATCGAACGGTAGCGACGGGCCGCGGGGTTGCTGGCCGGGTCGCCGTCGTAGACGCCGTCGGCGCCATGCTTCGCCACCAGGATCGCCTCGGCGCCGATCTCCGCCGCCCGCTGTGCCGCCGGGTAGTCGGTGGTGACGAACGGTTGACCGATTCCGCCGGCGATGATGACGATCTTGCCCTTGTCGAGATGGCTCATCGCCCGAAGCCTGATGAACGGCTCCGCGACCGAACTGATCGGAACCGCCGTCATGACCCGGATGTCGTGATCGCTGAGCGCGGTGAGCTTGCCGCGCAACAGGATCGCGTTGATCACCGTGGCCAGCATGCCGATGTTGTCGGCTTCCACCCGGTCGATGCCCCACTCCTCCGCGGAGCTGCCGCGGAAGACGTTGCCGCCGCCGATGACTATCGCGACCTGGGTACCGATGTCGCGGGCCTGCAGGACTTCGCGGGCAAGGTGGTCGAGAGCGTCGGCATTGAAACCGGAGTTCTGCGGTCCGGCAACCGCCTGACCGCTGAGCTTGATGAGGACGCGGTGATATCGAGGCACGCAAGCTCCCGTCGAGGTGGATGACCGCGCAGCACTCTAGCGTTCGACACGGCGACAGGCGCTGACCGGCGCCGGCCGCGGCACTGGCGCACACTCACAGCTCTCTCGTTGGATGGTCCGATGGATCTCGATATCTCCGAAGTTGCCCGCCGGCTCGCGCTGTCGAGCGACACCGTGGCGTGGCTGAGTCGAATCGACCCGCCCGCCTCCGCCCCCGGACCAGTGCTACCCGACCACGCGGAAGCGGAACGTTTGCTGGTACGCCTCGATGTCGACGAAGCGGATCGAGTCGAGACCCTGTCGGCTCGGCCGGATCCCGGTGATCATCCAGAGCTGTGGTGGGTTCTGAACCGTGCGTACCACGAGATGCTCGCCACCATGGGAGCCTGCGTGTCGATCGACGGCTGGAGCGGATATCCGGGGCTACCGGCCGAGACCGGCCCGGTGGGAATGCATCTGCCTGTCTGGACGTACCTCGCGCTGCTGCCCGCGACCCGCCGCTACCACGCCGAGCGGGGAATTCCCGATGACCTCTCCTGGTACACGTTGGCAGACCCGCTGGGCAAGGCGATGCGCGCGCACCGCTCGGTCACTGGAACCGGCGGCCTGGCACTGTTCGGGTTCGGCTGGAGCCTGACGCTACGGTTCCGGGGCGTGGACTACGAGCTTGGTCGCCTGGGATTCAACCGCGGTGCGATGTCCCTGGGCAACGGCAGCTGCGGATACGCACTCAGTACCCATATTCCCGGTGGTCGTCCGCTGGATGCCGCTGAGTGCGATGCGTCGTTCGTACGGGCCCGTGAGTTCTTTCCACGACACTTTCCCGAGGAGCCGGTCGCGTTCTTCGGTTGCGAGTCGTGGCTGATGGATCCGCAGCTGGCCGAATACCTGCCGGAGAATTCGCGGCTCGTACAGTTCCAGCGGCGGTTCCAGCTGCTTCCGCTCACGCCGGAAGAGGAAAGCCAGACGCGCACTGACGGGACGATGGCCGAATATGTGTTCGGCCGCCATCACGACAACCTCGACGACTATCCGCAGGACACGACGCTGCGGCGCGCCTACGTCACGCACCTTCGGTCCGGCCGGCACTGGCACTCCCGCGCCGGCTGGTTCCCCTTCTAGGAATCCGCCAGAGCCATCCACCGCCGCCCGTCAGACCTGGGTCATGGCGTACGCCTCAGAACGTAGAGGCACGGATGGTGGCCTTTGGCGAACACCTGGATGCGCTCGTCACAACGCCAGGCCGTGGTCGTCGACAGGAGCGAATCCATCAGCCGCAGCTCCTGCGTGGCCACGACCATCGAAGCCCCATCGGTCGCCATGTCCGCAGACGTGCGCAGGAGAGTCTCGTAGAGTTCGCGATTCTCCCGATGCGAACCATGCTTGTCACCCCAAGGCGGATCCGCGACGAGGACGTTGAAGCTGCCGGCGCCTTCGAGCGTTTCGCCGCGACGAATGTCGCCGGTGAGCACCTCTGCCCGACCGGAAAGGCCGGCGGATCGGAGATTGCCCCGGGTTGCGGCCCCGGCCGCGTCACTGCTGTCGACACCGACGGCTCGGCGCGCCGGCCCGACGAGCAACCGCTCGACGAGCAGGGTCCCGGATCCGCACATCAGGTTGAGGTAGCGGTCCTGCGGATCCGGCCTGGTCATGCGCACCATCGCCGCCGCGATCGTCGCGTTCAGTCCGCCGGGATACGCCTCTGTCCGCCACTCCCGCAGGGACAGCGGCCGCGTGCTGAGGCGGACGAGGACGTCCCAGCCCTTCTTCGCAAGTGAAGGTCGGAAGCGCAGGTGGCAGTTTCCGTCGGCCTGGTCGCGCGGCAGCCCGGTGAGGGATTCCAGCTCGTTTGCGATCCGTCCGAACACCGCCGAGTCCGCCCCGGCGGCACCGAAGCGAAGGGCGCGCGGCGGCAGCGAAGGATTCAACGACGAGACACGGGACACGGCATTCGCGATCGACGGAAGATACTCCGAGCTCAGCAGGGAGCGCGGCCGCGGAACCGGAAACGAGAGTACGCGATAGGCGGCCAGAACCGTCCGCAGGTCAAGAAGTCGCCGCTCCGATCCCGCGTAGGAGAAGGCGATCTCCGACCGGCCATCCAGCACCCGCAGCCGGGTCACGCCGCCGAACTCCTCCAGCTCGGAGCGTACGAAAGAGGCCAGCCCGGGCAGGAAGGTGACCACGAACGTCATCCTCACGACCCTGGCGGGCGGTGTGTCCTGCTGGCTACTGGTTTTCCGACTGCAGCCGTACGGCTCCGTCGTCGTCGTGATCCACCAGGAAGAGGGTGCCGGGTGGGAACTCACCCAACACCTCCGGCGGCAACTGGACCGTGCCGTCACCGGCGACGACCGCGAAGTCCTGCCCGTCGCGCCCCTCCGCGCCGACCCGGCCGTCGCGGATGGTGACGACCCGGCCGAGCTGGGACCCGACCTCCGGGTCGTGCGTCACCACGACGATCGTCGTGTCCCGCTTGGCGTTCACCGCCTTCAACGCGGCCAACACCTCGTCGCGGCCGGCCGTGTCGAGTTGGCTGGTCGGCTCGTCGACGAGCAGCAGTCCGGGCCCGGCGGCGATGCCCACCGCCAGGGCCGCCCGCTGCTGCTGGCCGGCGGTGAGCTCGGCGGGCTTCGTCCTGCCCAGGCCGGCGAGCCCCACGAGGTCGAGGATCTCGTCGGCCTCCGCGAGTTCGATCCCGCGGGTGGACGCGGCCCGCCGCTGCGCCAACCAGATGTTGCGGTGCAGGCTTGCGTACGGCAGCAGGTTCCTGCCCACGCCCTGCAGCACCACACCGATCTCGGTGCCACGCAGCCGGTTCAGCTCCGCGTCGCTCAGCTTGCCGATGTCGTAACCGCCGACGCCGATCCGGCCGGCCGCCGGGCGCATCAGCCCGGCCAGCAGCGAGACCAGCGTGGACTTTCCCGACCCGGACGGGCCGACCAGCGCCACCGTCTCGCCCGAACTGATCGACAGGTCGACACCGGAAAGTGCCACCACGTCCGAGCCTTCGACCCGGTAAATATGCACCACACGTCGGCACACCACCGTCAGGCCCATCAGCTCACCTCCTGATGTCGTCGGATCACGTGCCGCTGCCACCAGCCGCCGGCGGCGACCCCCGCGGCGAGAATCGCCACGACCAGGACCTCCGCCACCAGCACGGGCAGCAAGCGTGGCCAGTCGGTGAGCAGGGCTTCGTCGACGCCGAGTGGCAGCCGCTCGCCGGCGGCGAACCAGGCCGCCGCAGCCGCCAGCACGCCGGTCACCGCGCTGGTCACCACGATGCCACCGTAGGACCAGAATGCCGCCCGCGTCGTCGTGCGTTCAGCCGTCCCCTGCGCCCGTAGCGCCCGCATTCCCGGGCTCCACGTACGCCGGTCCACCACGACGATCAGGGCCAGCGCACCGAGGCCCACCAGCACCGTCACACCCGCTCCGAGCTGGTACGACTGCAGGGCCATCGCCGCGCCGGACTTGTCGAGCGACGACCGGATGCTCGCGACCGTCCGGTCACCGATGACGACCAGGCCCTCGTCGTGGAGCCGGTCGATGACGTTGTCCGGGGCATCCGCGGTCAGCCACACCTGGGGCGACCCGGCCATGCCGGGATCCCGCGCGAGGCGCTCGGCGTACTCCAGGTCGACGAGCGCGCCCGTCGTGCCGACACCGGGAAGCCCGTCGAGGTTGGACTTGGCGTCGAACCGGACCGGCTGGTTGTCGACGTTCGTGAGCAGCTTGCCGGGCAGCTGGCCCGCGGTGACGGCCGGGAGCGGGTACGGCACGTCGACGGCCAGCAGTTCGTACTCCGTGTCGGGCCAGGGGTCGGGCTGTGACAGCAGCAGTCCGTCGGCCGCGCCGTTGGCCCAGAGCTGTTCGGTGACGAGTGCCCCCTCGGGTGCCCGCCAACGGGTGTCGTCGGCGAGCTGCTCGGTCGTCAGCACGTCGCGCCCGTCCTGGCGTAGGGACCCGAACGTGACGCCGAACCGTCGTACGTCCTCGTCGTTCGTGGTGGCGGTGACACCCGTGAGCCGGCAGCCGTCCTCACAGCCGGCCACGTCGTCGCTGTACTCCCGTTGGTCCTTTGTCACCGGCCCGAGCGTGGCGACCTCACGGTCACCGTTCGGCGACAGCAGGCGGACCGTGACGGTCAGCGACTCGTCCTTCGTGAACGGATCCGGGAGGAGCTCAGCGGTCAGCTCACCGTCGCCGACCATGGTCGGTTCCGGCGCGGGAGGACGCAGCGACGCCGCGAGCTTCGCCGGGTCCACCGCGCCGTAGTGCTCGGACCAGAGGGCTACGCGGGCCAGCCGGGTCGAGTCGACCGCCACCACCGGCGGGTCGCCGTCGGTCGTGCTGCGGGCCGGCACCACGGCCATCGCGTACGCACCCTCCGGATCGGCCGCGCGGACGGCCCGCAGGAACTCCTGCCGGCCGATCTGTTGCATCTCCAGCACCCGGGCCGCGCCGAGCAGCTGCTGCGCCTCGGCGACCCGGCCCTGCGCCGCCACGTCGGTCGCGGTGGCGGCGAACCCGAGCGTGCCGAAGACGAGGACGAGTACGACCAGCAGGCGTACGGATCCCGCTGGCCGCCGGGCGAGATAGAACGCCGCGACCGCCGGTCCGATCCGACCCCTCCGGAGCGACCACCTGCCTGCCAGGTCGAGCAGCGGCTTGACGGCGAGGGACGCCAGCATCGCCACCGCGAGGATGATCAGGACTGGTGCGGCGACCATGACGCCGACCAGCTCCCCCTCCAGCGAGCGCAGCTCGACGACGACGACGATGCCGAGCGCGATGGCGAGGACCTCCACCGCCGCGACCGCGAGTCGCCGGGACCGCGGCGGGACCTGCCGCAGGAGCCGTCCGATCGGGCCGGCCAGCTCCCGCCGCAGCGCGACGAGCGCGGCGGCGAGCGTGCCGCCACCGGCCAGCGCTGCGGCCAGCAGTTGGGCGCTGTCGATCCCGACCGGTTCGCCACCACCGGGTGCGATCAGCCAGACCAGCGGTCCGGTGACCGCGAGGCCCGCGGGCACACCAGCCAACAGCGGAAGGAGGCTCTCGGCGGAGACGGTCGCCGCGCGCGTCGGCCACTTCGCGCCCCGCAGCACCACCGCGCCGATCTCCAACCGGCGGCCCCAGATTCCGTGACCGACGGCGAGGTGGATGACGAACCAGCACAGGGCGATCAACGGCGCCGCGGCGATGGGCAGCAGAGCCCGCGCGTTCTCGCCATGGCCGTCGATCCGGTCCAGCAGCCGAGGCAGTGTCGTGAGCGGGCCGGCGCTGAACGGGTCCTCCTGGGTGAGCCGTTCCTCGGCGGCCCGGAGGTCCCGGCGGATCTGCGAGACGCGTTCCGGGCTGAGCCGGTTGGCCGGCAGGACCGCGTCGACCCAGAGCGTCTCGTGGCCGTGGACGAGCGTCTCGAGGGTGGTCCGGTTGGTGAAGAGCTTCGGCATGTCCAGCTTGCCGAGCGGGTCCTGCAGGACCCAGTACGGTGCCGTGCTGTCCTTCGGCTCGAAGACCCCCACGAGCGTCATCGGCGCCGGCGGGCCGTCGGCTTCCAGCCCGTCCTGGGTACGCCGGACCGGGGTGAGGACCACCTCGTCACCGGCGTGCAGCTTGAACTCGCTGGCCAGGTCGCGAGGGAGCGCGGCCTCCCGGTTGCCGACCGGGCAGCGCCCTTCGCCGAACGTCACGTACGCACAGAACCCGTCCCGCGCGAGCAGGCTGTACGCCTCCCCGGATGGCTGGCCCCGCTCGAGGCCCTGCACCTGAATCTGTCCCGTCGTGACGGGGGTGAACCCGGCGAGCTTCGACCGCGCGTCGGCGTAGGCGGCAAGGTCCTCCGACGCGTCCGTCACGGCCTCGTCCTCCGCGGCCGACCGGTCCACCGAGACCGGAGACAGCGACACGACGAGTTCGTTGTTCTCGGCGGTGGCCAGCTCGTTGTCGACGGCGGCCCGGTCGATCGCCACCGCGAACGCCGGGACGCTCACCGCCGCAACGGTGGCCGCCACCGACAGGACGAAGAGGGTCAGCGCCTGACCCCACCGGGCGGCGAGCTGGGCGAACACGAGGCCGATCACGAG
>JBOHED010000366.1:0-3573 GCA_050700915.1 Actinopolymorphaceae bacterium
CGACTACGACCCCGCTGCCGCCGAGACGGTGGTCGCCACGTTGGAGGAGCTCGTCGACGCCGGCAAGATCCGGTCGTTCGGCTGGAGCACCGACGACCCCGAGCGGGCGAAGGTCTTCGCGAAGAGCCCGCACTGTGCCGCGATCCAGCTGCACGCCAACGTGATCGACGACAATCCCGCCATGGTGGAACTGCTCGAGTCCGCCGGGCTTGCCGGCATCAACCGGGGGCCGCTTGCGATGGGCGCACTCACCGGGAAGTTCTCGCGGGACACGACGTTCGCCGCTGACGACGTACGCCGGCGCTTCGACTTCTCCGGCAAGGAGGGCCGCACGCTCGACGCGCTCGACCGGATCCGTGACGTCCTCACCTCGGGCGGCCGCACCCTCGCGCAGGGCGCGCTGTGCTGGCTCCTCGCCCGCAGCCCGGCGTTCGTGCCGATCCCCGGGATTCGTACCGTCGCGCAGGCCAAGGACAACGCCGGCGCGATCGACCACGGTCCGCTGGGTGCGCAGGAGATGGCCGAGATCGACCAGATCCTCGGCCAGCTCGGGCTGCGGTGACGGGCCAGGCGCCCGGGGAGGCGGGGCGCGAGGTTGTCGTCTCCCACGCCAGCTTCGACGGCCACTGGCCCTGGGTAGCCGAGGCGTTCCGGCTCCAGTGGCCGCCGGGCGCCTGCCCGTTGGAGTGCGTACGCCTGGACGTCGGCGACGCCCGGCCGGCGCACGAGGCGGTCGGCGACCCCGCGTCCGTACGCCGGCTGGTCGTCCTGGGTACGCCGTTCACGGCGGAGTCGGTCGAGGCCTTCTCGGGTCTGCGCGAGGCGGCCCTGCTGGAGGCGTACGGCGAGAACGCCGAGGCGGTCGAGCTGCTGCGTGCCCGCGGCGTCGAGGTCCACCGCCACGACAGCGAAGGCTTCTGGGGCCAGTCCGTCGCGGAGTTCGGGCTCGCGCTGACCCTGTGCGGGCTGCGGCGGATTCCCCAACTGCACCACGAGATCCTCACCGACCTGGCGCCGTGGGACTACTCGCCCGCCGGCGGCGTGCCGCAACCAGGTGGGCGTGGCGGCCAGTACGGCGACGACCCGCGGTACACAGCCGGCACGGTCGCCGGGGCGCGGGTGCGGGTCGTCGGCGCCGGCAACATCGCGAGCCGCTACGCCAGTTTCGTGTCGGCGATGGGTGCCGACGTCGCCGCGTGGGATCCGTACGCCAGTGAGCCCTGCTTCCACCGCTCCGGCGCGCGGCGGGAGCACCATCTCGACCGGCTCGTGCGGGACGCGGAGATCTTCGTACCGATGGTGCCGTTGCTGCCCTCGACCGAAGGGCTCGTCACCGCCGACCACATCGACGCGTTGCTGACCGGCTGCCTGGTGGTACTCGTGACGCGGGCCGGGATCTGCGACATGGCGGCGGTGCGTCGCCGGGTACTGGCCGACGAGATCGCCCTGGCCGCCGACGTGTGGGACGTCGAGCCGCTGCCGCTGTCCGACCCGCTGCTCGGCCGGCACAACGTCGTCCACACGCCGCACAATGCGGGCCGGACGAAGCAGGCCAACGAGGCATTCGCCCGGGCGATCCTCGCGAAGTTCCGCTGACTCGCCGCAATTCCTGGCCGCCCTCATGCGTACAGTGGACTAAGCTAGCTAAGTCAGGAGGCAGCCATGTCCGGCGCAGCGGCTGAGCAGTTCAACATCCACGAGGCGAAGACCAAGCTCTCCCGCATCATCGAGCGGGTCGAGCGCGGCGAAGAGATCGTCATCAGCCGAGCTGGTCGACCGGTCGCCAAGGTGGTGCCGCTCCCCGCGCGTGCCGGCCGACAGGGGCGCGGCTCGCTCAAGGGACGACTCCGGATGGCGGCCGACTGGGACTCTCCCGCCGTCAATGAGGCGATTGCGGATGATTTCGGCAGCGGCCGATGAGGATGCTGCTCGACACCCATGTGGTGCTCTGGTGGCTCGCGGACGACCCGACGCTCGCAGACGAGGTCAAGTCCACGATCGACGACGAGTTGGACGTCTTCGTGAGTGCGGCGACGGTGTGGGAGATCGGGATCAAGCAGGCGCTCGGGAAACTGCAGTCGCCGCTCGACCTCGGCGCGCAGGTCCGGGACAGCGACCTGGGCGAGCTGCCCATCCGGTTCGACCATGCGATCGCGGCCGCCGCGCTGCCCCGCGTCCACCGAGACCCTTTCGACCGGATGCTGATCGCGCAGGCTCGCTGCGAACGCCTGACCCTGGTGACCCGCGATCCGACCATCCAGACCTACGACGTCGACACCCTGCCGGTGTAGCGATCTGCATTCCGAGCTGGCCGCGACCTGCTGGAGGTTGGTCGCCTTCTAAGCCGACCAGCCTCCAACATCTCGCGGCACGTCGGTTGTTCGCTTGCTGTCGCCGGGGCCTGACCCTAGAGTCGCTCTCCATGCGAGATAGCGGCTGATCCGCACCCCCGTGGCTCTGGCTCTGCGCCGCCACGAGGGAGCAGCCGCATGTCCGTCGGCACGGGCGCGTGATTGATCCGCGTCCGCCGATTCCCTCGCATACCTGCACCAGAACAGGTGATCACCCATGGAAACGTACGAACAACTCGTCGCCGAAGCACTTGCCGCACCCTTCGAAGGCTGGGACTTCAGCTGGCTCGCGGACCGGACGACCAACGAGGACCTGTCCTGGTCCTACCCCGCCCTCGCCCGCGCGGGCGTCGCCGGCGCCACCCGGCTCGTCGACATCGACACCGGAGGCGGCGAACAGCTGGCCGGCCTTGCGCCGCTTCCGCCGTACACCGTCGCGCTCGAGGGGTGGGAACCCAACCTCGCCGTCGCGCGGCGGCGACTGGAGCCGCTCGGTGTCGAGGTACGCCAGACGACAGAGGACGGCCGCCTTCCCGTCGCCGACGGTGAGTTCGACCTCGTACTCAACCGGCACGGCTGGCTCGACGCCGCCGAGACGTGGCGGGCACTCTCGCCTGGGGGCGTGTTCCTCACCCAGCAGGTCGGCAGCCGCAACGACCTGGAGCTCAATGCCGCCGTAGGAGCTCCGCCGTCGATCGACCCGGACTCCGAGACGTGCGAGCTGGCCGTCGACGCCTTACGCCAGCAGGGTTTCCAGGTCGACGACGCGCGGGAGGAGATGCCGGCGTACGTCTTCCACGACATCGGCGCCGTCGTCTACCAGCTGCGAGCCGTGTCGTGGACGATTCCCGATTTCGACGTACGCACCTACGACGCACCCCTACGCCGGCTCGACGCCCACATCCGGGAGACGGGCGGTTTCGTCACGCACGACCACCGGTACCTCATCAGGGCGATCAAGCCGGCGCTCTGAACGGGGCAACGGGGCAGCGCGGCGGCTCGGTTGGTGGTTGGTTTCGGCCCATTTCGGCAGTTCCTGGGCCGAAACCGCCATAGCCCGCGCGCAAGCCGCGCCTGTGTCGCAGGACTGCCGCGCCTGCCCCGCTCGACTGCCACGCCTGCCCCATTCACCGGCAAGCGGCCGCCCCGCTCGACTGCCGCGCGATTGACACGCCGGAGCCGGACTGCCACCATCAGCGACGACTGGAGCGCTCCCGCCCCC
>JBOHED010000367.1:0-7336 GCA_050700915.1 Actinopolymorphaceae bacterium
GTGGTGAAGGCATCTACCACGTATCACGTTGGGGGGAAGTCGGGTGATCAAGTCACCATTGGGCAGGTTGCTACGCAGCCTGATCAACCGCAGGACCGTAGGCGTTCACATCGGCGCGGCGGTGGTGCTCGGCGGGCTGGCGGCTCTGTCGTCGCCAGCATCGGCGAGCGTTGCCACGACGAACGAGCTGGACAGTGCCGCTCGGTCGTTCGCCGCGGATGGTACGCCGCATAACGGCGGGAAGGACCACAAGAAGAAGGCTCTCTGTATCGACTCCACGTTTCAAGGCAACGACAAAATCCTCGCCTACGTCCCTGAGAAGGGACAGCTGTGGATATGGAAGGAAAACCGAGGAGGAGGCACTGTCGACCCGTGGATTCAGTTTGTCGAAACGGCAGACACCGAGCCCACGCCTATTCCCGAGAACGTGATCTGCGCGACGGTCGCGGTTCAGGGTGACTCTCTCCATGTCACGATCGTCACCGATGGTCACTCGGTGAAGGACGCCGTGAACAACGCAGCACAAAGGGTTTGGCAGACGGTCTGCACCGTGAACCCGGATAACGCCAACTTCCCGTTCGACCCGAATGGCGAGCTGCAGAACGGCGATCCACGCTGCGAGGAGTTCGAGGAGCTCACGCCGCTGCCGGAAAGCAACGAGGCCGCTAACGAGCCTCGTGAGGTGAGCCCGTCGCTGTCCAGCACTGGGCCCAATACCGGAGACGGCGCGTCAGTGTCGGCTTCCGGCGGTGTGGGTCCGACGGCAATGGCCGGCGCTGGGATGCTCGGTCTGGCGTTGACCGCCGGAACCGTCATGCTGCTTCGCCGGCGTGGCCACGGCACGGCCGAGGCGTAACAAGTGCGGTCGAATCTGCGGCTGGTCCTCCGCCCCCAGCATTGGGGGCGGGGGACCGCCATGGTTTTGCTCGTGCTCATGGCGATCAGTGGCTTCGGCATGATTGCGGCGGACACTCTCGGGCGACCGGTGCCACCGCCCATGCCGGTCACGACCACACCGCCACCGCAGCCGGAGGCGGCGTCCGCAGTACCTAAGCGCGACCGGCCGACGTCGGCCGCGTCCCAGGCGCGGGCGCAGGCGCAGGCTCCTGCGTCCAGTCCGTCGCCGTCACTGCTGGACTCACGATCAGCGCCGACACGCCTGGACATTCCCTCGATCGGCGTCTCGGCGCCACTCGGTGGGGTCGGTAACGCGAGCAACGGTGCCATCGACGTACCGCCGGCGAACAAGCCGCACCTTGCCGGCTGGTACACGCCCGGCGCCACCCCCGGTCAACCTGGCCGCACCGTGATCGTGGGCCACCTGGACTCCAGGTACAGCGGTGCCGCTGTCTTCTACGACCTCGGGGCCGTGCGTCGCGGCGAGACGGTCACGGTCACCCGCCGCGATGGCATTGCGGTCGTCTACCGTGTCGACGGGGCGTCGATCCAGCCCAAGGACCAGTTCCCGGTGGATCAGATCTACGCACCGAGTGACCGATCCGAACTTCGGCTGGTCACCTGCGGTGGCAGCTTCGATAAAAAGATCGGCTGGTCGGACAACATCATCGTGTACGCCCACATGATCTCCTGGCACCGCACACCGGAAACCAGGTGGGAACGCCTCCTGCGGGACAACGTCTCATCCGGCTAGCGGTCAAGCAGTAGCGCCGGACGGCATCGCGGCCCTCGGCGTGGCAGATGTCGTGGCAGTTGTCGTACGTCCGGTAGGAGACGTCGTACGACGCGAAGAGCGCCGTGTCAGCTCGGCCTGCACGCTCTCAGCCGCACCCGCCCGAGAATCTAGGCGCCCGGCGGAATCGCGAGATGACGCCGACGAAGTTCCACGCAGCGCTCGTATACCGCCTCGCAGGGCGCTCCACGCTGCCGCGCCCGCGCCACACACAGGTCCAGCAGCTGCCCCAGTCGTTCCACCGGTCTGTCGCTGAGGCCGCCGACTTCCGCCCACCGGGAGATGTGTGCCGCGAACTGAGCGCTCCGGTCGTCGCCGCGGCACCACGCACGGACCGTGGTGATCCACATCTTGAAGATCTGCGGCCAGTGGTATGCCCCCGCCACGTCTGAGCCGTCGACATGCTCGTCGCTCCTGCACCCGATGTCGACGCTCCAGAACAACGGGTAGTCGGCGAAGTGGAGCGTGCGGACGTAGGTCTCCGGAAGCAGCGCGAGCCCCAGCCGCCGATCAGCCGTGGACCGAGAGGATCGAGCAGGTCAGGTACAGCTTCGGCGAAGGCCCGATCGGACTGACCGTGGACCCGGACCACGAGGTCGATATCTGAGTAGCGGTCGGCGCGGCCAAGTGCCAGACTGCCGTACGCTTCGACAGCAACGACCCGCTGGTCCCGCCGCAGTCGGGCGCACACGCGCGACGCCAGAGCATCGCGTCTGCGCAGGTCACTCAGCGTCTCGAGCTGGCGCTTGACCGCCATCGCGTTCGTACGCCTCCACATGGTTGGCCGCCGTGATCCGCCGGCGACCGATCCGGTCCATTGTCCACGGCCGGCATTACCATCTAAGTGCCGAATCGGGGAAGGAACTCCATTGCCAGGCAACGCCACCTCATCAGTCAGTCACAGCGCCGGCACTCTCAGTCCGCTGCCGCCGCCCCTGCCGAAGGGCGGGCGCGGCTACCTGTGGGCCATGATTCTCGTTGGTGCGCTCCTCGCCGTCGTGCTCGGTGCCGTCGGTTTCGACTTCTTCAGCGTGCCCGGTGTCGACCCCGTGCGGGCCGGCAGCTGGTACTCCATGATCTCGTTGATGATCATCTTTCCGGCCGCCGTCACCGTTTACGTCATGAGCTGCGGGGTCGTCGGCATCATGCGCAGGTGCGGTGCCCGGCGGTGGCCGGGTCTCCTCCAGGCGCTACCGGCCGTCACGATCGTCGTCGGCCTGCTCCTGCTCCTCGTCCGCTGGCTCTTCTCCGGACCCGACCTCGAATGAGACCGCCGCTCTCCCGATCGACGCGATCCCGGGGTGGCGGTTCGGCTACAGCTGCCACCTCGGAGGCGCGTGGGAGGAGCGGCCGGCTCAGCCCTGCTCGTAGAGCCCGGGCAGTGTTGCCGACCAGGCGGCCCGTAGTTCGGCCAGGGAGACATCGAAGCGCGCCCCCGTCCCACTGTCCTCGACCACCAGCGCGGCGTCGTCACCGGCCGCCTCCACCACGCCGATCCGGGTCGACGGCAGGCCGCGGCCCGCGCACAGTCCGGCGAACCGGTCCGAATCCTGCGTACGTACGGCCACAACGGCGCGGGCCGACGACTCGCTGAACAGCGCCACGAACGCACCCAGCTCCGCCGGAAGGGTGAGCCGCGCGCCGAGGCCCGAGGACAGGCAGCACTCCACGACCGCCTGCGCGAGCCCGCCGTCGGACAGGTCGTGCGCCGCCTCGACGAGACCGGCCCGGCCGGCTTCGATGAGGACGTCGGCGAGGGCGCGTTCGGCGTCGAGGTCCACTTGCGGGGGTGTGCCGCCGAGATGTCCGTGGACGACGTAGGCCCATTCGGACCCGCCGAACTCCTCCCGCGTCGTGCCCAGCAGGTGGATCTCGGCGCCAGGCGTACGCCAACCGTGCCGCACGCGCGTCGCCACGTCGTCGATCGCGCCGAGCACCCCGACTACCGGCGTCGGCAGGATCGCCTGCTCGCCGGTCTGGTTGTAGAAGCTCACGTTGCCGCCGGTGATGGGCAGCCCGAGCGTGCGGCACCCGTCGGCGAGCCCTTCCGTCGCCTGCTGGAACTGCCACATCACGCCCGGGTCCTCCGGCGAGCCGAAGTTGAGGCAGTCGGTCACCGCGAGCGGCCGGGCACCGCTGGCCGCGACGTTGCGGTAGGCCTCCGCGAGCGCGAGCTGCGTACCGGCATAGGGGTCCAGCTTGGTGTAGCGCCCGTTGCAGTCGGTGGCGAGCGCGACCCCGAGGGACGTGTCCTCGCTGACCCGGATCATGCCGGCGTCCTCGGGCTGGGCGAGGACGGTGTTGCCGAGGACGTAGCGGTCGTACTGGTCGGTGACCCACGACCGGTCGCTGAGGTTGGCCGAGGCCACCAGCTGGAGCAGGACCGCGCGGATGTCCTCCTCGAGTACCGGCCGGGCGAGGACGTCGGGGCCGTCGGCCTGCAGGTCGTCCTGCCAGAGTGGGCGGAGAACCGGACGTTCGTAGACGGGACCCTCGTGCGCGACCGTCCGTGGGGGTACGTCGACGACCGTGTGGCCCTGCCATTCGACGGTCAGCCGGCCGGTGTCCTCGACCTCGCCGACCACCGTGGCGGGGACGTCCCACTTGGCGCAGATCGCGAGGAACCTCCCGACGTCGTCCGGCGCCACCACGGCCATCATGCGTTCCTGCGACTCGCTCATGAGGATCTCCTCGGGCGCGAGCGAGGAGTCGCGAAGGGGTACGCGGTCGAGCCAGACCCGCATCCCGCCCTCACCGGCGGACGCCAACTCGGACGTCGCGCAGGACAAGCCGGCGCCGCCGAGGTCCTGGATGCCGACGACGACGCCCTCGGCGAAGAGTTCGAGCGTGCACTCGATCAGCAGCTTCTCCATGAACGGGTCGCCGACCTGCACACTCGGCCGCTTGGCCGGTCCGCCGGTGCCGTCGCCCGAGGCCGCGTCGAACGTCTCGCTCGCGAGCACCGACACCCCGCCGATGCCGTCGCCGCCGGTCTTGGCGCCGTAGAGGATCACCTGGTTACCGACTCCGGAGGCCTTGGCGAGGTGCAGGTCCTCGTGCTTCAGCACCCCGACGCAGAGCGCGTTGACCAGCGGATTTCCGGCGTACGACGGATCGAAGACCACCTCGCCACCCACGTTGGGAAGGCCGAGGCAGTTGCCGTAGCCACCGACGCCCGCGACCACACCGGGGAGGACGCGGTGGGTGTCAGGCGCCTCCGCGGGGCCGAAGCGCAGGCTGTCCATCACCGCGACCGGGCGCGCGCCCATCGCGAGGATGTCGCGGACGATCCCGCCGACGCCGGTCGCTGCGCCCTGGTAGGGCTCGACGTAGCTCGGGTGGTTGTGCGACTCGATCTTGAACGTCACGGCGTAGCCCTGGCCGACGTCGACAACGCCGGCCTGCTCACCGATGCCGGCGAGGAGCTTGCCGAGGCTGGTCTCGGTGGGCAGCTCGCTGAACTTGCGCAGGTGCACCTTGCTCGACTTGTAGGAGCAGTGCTCGCTCCACATGACGGAGTACATCGCCAGCTCGCAACTCGTCGGGCGGCGGCCGAGGATCTCGCGGATCCGTGCGTACTCCTCGTCCTTCAGGCCGAGCTCGCGGTAGGGCTGGTCGAGGTCCGGGTTGTCCGCGGCGTACTTCACGGTGTCGACGGTCACAGTCACCTGGGGGCACTCCGTCCGGACGAGGGCGATGGGCGCGTACGACAGACCCACGCTATCCAGAACCGCGCCTTACGCCGCGGAGCGGGCTCGGGTCCTTCTGCCGCCGGGCTTGCTCGGGCGTTCATGATCATGAAAGGAAATCGGCGTATACACCCGCGATGTCTTCATGATCACGGGGTGGTGGACGCCGGAACAAGGTGGCGGAGGAGTGAGGCGAAGAATCCGAGGCCGTCGGTCGTGGGCCCGCACAGCTCCTCGACCGCGTGCTCGGGATGCGGCATCAGGCCCACGACGTTGCCCGCCTCGTTGCAGATGCCGGCGATGTCTCGGTAGGAACCGTTGGGGTTGTCACCGGCGTAACGGACGACGACTTGGCCGCCGGCCTCGATCCGGTCGAGCGTCACGTCGTCGGCGACGAAGCCGCCCTCGCCGTTCTTGATCGGGATGACGATCTCCTGGCCGGCGGAGTACGCAGACGTCCACGCGGTGCGGGCGTTCTCGATCCGCAGCGGCTGGTCGCGGCAGACGAACTTGCGGCGGTCGTTGCGGACCAGCGCCCCCGGCAGCAGGTGGGACTCGCACAGGACCTGGAAGCCGTTGCAGATGCCGAGCACCGGCAGTCCGTCGCGGGCGGCGTCGATGATCGGCGTCATGATCGGGGCGAAGCGGGCGATCGCGCCGCACCGCAGGTAGTCGCCGTAGGAGAACCCGCCCGGCAGTACGACGGCGTCCACGCCGTCGAGGGCGGTGTCGGCGTGCCAGAGCGCAACGGCCTCGCCGCCCGCGATCTCCACCGCCCGCCGGGCATCCCGGTCGTCGAGCGAACCGGGGAACGTGACGACGCCGATCCGAGCGCTCATGCTGTTCCTCTTTCACATGACCGCTGCGATGCCTCACTCCGGCACGCGCTCATGCGGGTCTCGCGCCGACGGTCTCGACCCGGACGGTGAAGTCCTCGATCACGGTGTTGGCGAGCAGCGTCTCGGCAGCCCGCCGAAGATCCGCGAGGCGCTCCTCGGTGAGCTCGCCCTCGACCTCGAGTTCGAACCGCTTGCCCTGGCGCACGTCGGAGATGCCGGCGAAGCCCAGCCGGCCCAGTGCTCCGACGACGGCCCGACCCTGCGGGTCGAGGATCGCCCGCTTTGGCATCACATCGACGACGACCCTGGCCACAGTCGCACGCTCCTCACCTGCAGATCTCCCGACAAGACGACGTGCCGCCAGCGTATCGAGCGGTGGCCGGTGGCTCGTGCGGCGCCACCCGGGCCGCCCGCAGGGACTGGCGTTCAATGCGGAGAAGTGGCATACCGTGCTCGCTCACGGTCAACCACTTCTCCGCATTCGATTCAGGCTGCCCGCGGCCGCCCGCCTGTTCGGGCGCGCCCGCCTACGCGGAGGCGCCGCCGAGCCAGGTTTCGCCGGTGAGTCGTTCGTACGCCTCGATGTAGCGGGCGCGGGTCGCCTCGACGACCTGGGGCGGGATCTCCGGGGCGGGAGGTTGCTTGTTCCAGCCGCTCGAAACCGCCCAGTCCCGGAGGTACTGCTTGTCGAACGCGAACTGCGCATGCCCCGGCTGCCACGTCTCCGCCGGCCAGAACCGCGACGAATCCGGCGTCAGCACCTCGTCAGCGAGGACGAGGCCGCGGTCGGGACCGGCGAACCCGAGCTCGATCTTGGTGTCGGCGATGATGATGCCCCGCTCGGCGGCAAGCGCGGCGCCGCGCCGGTAGACCTCGACGGTGAGGCGGCGCAGGTCCGCGGCGGTGTCGGCACCGACCTTCGCCACCACCTCGTCGTACGTCATCGCCGTATCGTGCTCGCCCACCGCCGCCGCCTTCGTCGTGGGCGTGAAGATCGGTTCGGGTAGTTGGGAACCGTCGATGAGGCCTGGCGGGAGGGCGAGGCCGCAGACCGTGCCGGACTTTTCGTACTCCGCCAGGCCGGATCCGGTGAGGTAGCCGCGCGCGACGCACTCGAC
>JBOHED010000368.1:0-1917 GCA_050700915.1 Actinopolymorphaceae bacterium
CTCGAAGGCCGGTGCGCGATGCTGTCTCCTTGAGACCCTCCACGTCGGCGAGGGTGATGGTGGAGTGCTGGCCCTCCGCGAAGTCGACCCTGCCCTCGGTGAACTGGAGCTTGCGCACCTCCTCGTCCGTCACGACGTTCCAGATCATCTTGTCCATGAAGGGCAGCTGGTTCCCCGCACGGTCGACGCACCAGTAGTACGGGTTGCGTTCCCAGCTGACGTTGCGACCCTCGGTGTAGGTCGTCAGCATCCAGCCGGTCATCACCGGACAGTCGGGATTGACGAGGTGGTCCGCCTTGCTGTCGTGGGTGAGGTACCAGTCGTCGGCGGTGACGGAGCGGGAGTACTCCGGGTGGAACTTCTCGAGATAGTGACGTGGCAGCATCCAGTCCGCACCGACGCTGCGGTTGACCGTGTCGGCCAGCCGGTCCGGTGTGAGCGGTGTCGGCGAGTCGAAGGTGATCACCAGCGTGTGGTCATCGGGCGCCGACAGCTCGGCCACGCCTCCCGTGCCGGAGACCGCCTCGTCGGGCGGAACCTCCGGGTGGCTCTCGTCGAGGACCGTGTCGTCCCACCAGTACATGATGTCGGCGGTCGTCCACGGCGTTCCGTCCGACCACCGGAGACCGGTACGAAAGTGGAACGTCCACTGGGAGAAGTCGTCGTTGGGCTCCCAGCTCTCGGCGAGTCCGGGACCGACATCCATGCCGTCGTTGAGCCAGCGCAGAATCGAGTGGCCGTACATGTACTGGCCGATGGCGGCATCGTTCGTGGCACCGGCGACGAGGCGGCAGACCCCGCCGTACCTGCCACCCCGCTGCCACCGGTGTGGCACGACGTACGGATGATCCGGCAGCCGTTTCGCGAGCGGCGGCAGGTCACCGGCCTTCACCTGCGTGGCCAGCATCGGCGCCTCGTGCAGTGATCGCGGTACGGGAAACGGCTTGGTCGGCGAACCCTTGCCGCCAGCCGACCCGGAGCCGGCGTCGCGGCCGGAGCGGGAAGCTCCACCTCCGGAGCAGGACCCGAGCGAGGCAGCGGCGGCCAGGACCGCGGACGCCCTCAGGAGGCTGCGCCTCCTTACCGCCGATCCGCGCGTCATCGTGATCTCCAGACTGGCTGCCGAGGCTCCGCCTTGGCATTTCCTACACTGGTCCTGTCGAGTCTCCTGCGTACCCAGACTGGCGGACATGGACTAATCAACCTCGATCTTGGACTTTTGCGAAGCTTCCGTCGTACGCCAAGCGGCGGATCCCGGAGGGACCACATGGTCAAGGGCTGGGCGCACTACCTGACGCCGACGGTCGCGCAACGCAGGTTGGGAATGGTCTGTCTCGGCGCGGGCCACAAGCAGCAGATCGACCCGTGCCCGCCCCGCGTCCTGCAGTCCTACGCCGCCGTGTTCATCGTCAAGGGTGCCGGTTGGCTGGAGTGGGGAGATCCGCCCCGGCGGGCCGAGCTCACCGCGTCGACCCTGTTCTGGCTGTTCCCGGGCGTGCCACACAGCTACGGGCCGCACGGTCGTGGCTGGCAGGAGATCTGGCTGCTGTTCGAAGGGTCCGCGGCGACCGCGTACGAAGAACTCGGCTACCTCTCCAGGACCGAGCCCGTCGTGCACCTCGCCGACCCGTTCGGCGCACGGGCCACCCTGGACCGGTTGCTCGACGTCTGCCGCCACCAGCGTCCCGGCACCGAGGTCGAGGCCGCCCACGCCGTCCACTCCCTGATCCTGGGTGCCCACGATCAGGACGGCGACCGGCACGCCGACGACGACGCCGCCATCCTCGCGGCTCTGCGCGAGCATGCCTGCAGTCCGCTCTCGGTACACGAGCACGCCCGACGCATCGGGCTGTCCCTGAGCTCGCTGCGTCGAGCCATCCGGCGCGGCGGCGGATGCTCGCCCAAGGAGTACGTCCT
>JBOHED010000369.1:0-8070 GCA_050700915.1 Actinopolymorphaceae bacterium
GCGGACACGATCGAGATCCGGTCCGCCATCGCGCGGATCGCCTCGACCACCTCCGGTGCCACGGCGAAGCCGAGCTGACTGGCGAAGCGCGCCGCCCGCAGCATCCGCAACGGATCGTCGGTGAAGGACGCCTCAGGCGTCCCAGGGGTACGCAGGACACCCGCCACGAGATCGGTCACACCGCCGTACGGATCGACGAAGACGCGCTCGGGCTGGGTGACCGGCAGGGTGACGGCGAGGGCGTTGACGGTGAAGTCGCGCCGGCTGAGGTCGCCCTCGAGCGAGTCGCCGTAGGTGACGGTCGGCTTGCGGCTCTCCGGGTCGTACGCCTCCGCCCGGAACGTCGTGATCTCGATCGTCCAGTCGCCCTTGCGCGCCCCGATCGTGCCGAAGTCCCGGCCGATGTCCCACGTGGCGTCGGCCCAGCCGGACAGAAGTCGCTCGATCTCGTCGGGGCGGGCACGCGTGGTGAAGTCGAGATCGGTGCCGAGCCGCCCGAGTAGGGCGTCGCGCACCGATCCCCCGACCAGGGCGATCGGCGCTCCCGCGGCCCGGAACCGGGCGCCAAGCTCGTCGATCACGGGTGCGATCCGTAACAGTTCGCGTACGCCTCGGCGTTGGGCCTCACTCAACCGGTCGCTCGACACGGGAGGAAATCGTACGGCGTGGGCACGGAGCGCTCCCCCGCCGCCCGCCGCCATCCCTCCCGCCATCCCTGGGACGGCCGATGCCTCTCAGCGGCGACCATTAGCATCGAGGGGTGTTGCCGCGGCCGAGGTTCCTGTGCGCGCTGCTGACCGTTCTGGTCAGCCTGGCGGGCCTGCTCGCCGCCGCGGCTCCTCCGGCCACGGCCGCTGAGGGCCCTCGACTCCGTGTGACCGTCGACTCACAGACTCCGTACGCCACCTCCGCCACGAAGGAGATCCGGGTCTCTGGGCGGGTCACCAACACCGGTGACGTCCCACTGTCGACGGTCAACGCGATGTTGTGGCTGGATGAGACTCCTCTCACCACGCGGGAGCAGCTCACGGCGGCTGCCGCCGAACGCCCGGGCGAACGCCTCGGTGTCCGGCTGGACGAGCCGTGGGAGCTGGTCGACGAGGTGGCCGAGGTACTTCCACCGCGGGCCACGAGGAAGTTCGAGGTCGTCGTTCCCACCGACGAGATAGAGCTCGACGAGTCCGGCGTCTACGTCGTGGGCGTCGACATCCGCGCGCTGCCGCCGGATACCTCCGAACGGGAGACCTGGCGGGCCCGGTCGTTCCTTCCGTTCATCGCGAAGGGCACGGCGATGACGCCGGTGGAGGTGTCGTTCCTGTTGCCGGTCAACGGGCGCCCGGGCCTGGTCGAGGGCGACCAGATCAGCACTCCACCCCGGTCGAGCCCGTCGCGGAGCACGACCACACCGGACGGCCTGCCGAACCTCAGGGAGTTCGGCCCGAACGGACGGTTGAGCCGCCTCCTCGAGCTGGGCTCGGCGCACGACCTGACCTTCGTCGTCGACCCCGAACTCCTCGCCGAGTCCGAACGCATGGCCGACGGCTACACCACGACCAACGGCCGGGAGATCAAAGCCGACCAGACCGCCGACGTGCGCCGGTGGCTCAACCGCGCCCGGGGGGTGCTCGACGCCGGTCACACCCTGATGCTGCCGTACGCCGATCCCGACCTGCCCGCACTCGAGCGGCACCGGTTCACCGAGCGTTCCGGTCAGGCGGTCAACGCGGCCAAGGAAGCGGTCAAGAACTATCGCGCCAGCGGCGTCCTCGCCTGGCCGGGCGACGGACACGCGGACGCAGGGACCCTGGAGACGATCGCCTCGAGCGGCGCCAAGACCGTCCTGCTGTCGAAAACCGCACTGCCCGGGCTGCCGCAGGACGGGTCCAGTCCGGTGGCCTCGCTCGCGACCCCCGAAGGCGCCCTCACCGCGCTGGTGGTCGACCCGGCCCTCACCGCGGGCGGCGGGCCGGCCGTCCGGTCCTCTGTGGTCAACGTGCAGCAGCGGTTCCTCGGTGAGACCGCGCTCCTTGCCATGCAGAAGGTCGACCCGAACGCCGCTGCCCCGGGCGCTGCCGCCTCCTCGGGCGCCGCGGGACCGCCTGGGGCGGGCGCTGGCGCCGCACCGGGGACTCCCCAGGGCGCACAACGGCGGGTCGTCGCGGTCTTCCCGCGCGGCTGGAACCCCGGCGCCGCCGGCGCCCAGCTGTTCTCGATCGTCGACTCCACGTCGTGGCTGCGTCCGGTGTCGGCGGCCGCGCTGCTGTCCCAGCCGCCGACCGCGTACGGCGGCCCTCTCGCGCGGTCGGGATCGGACGAACGGGAGGAGTTGAGCCCAGCCGTCGTCAGCAAACTCCAGGAACTCGACGCGACCACCGACACCGTCCTCGACCTGCTCGCCGAGCCCAAGGAGTCCCGGTCTCGCGTCGACCTTGCCTTCCTGCGCGGAACCTCGATGGCCTGGCGGCACGAACCCGAGCACGCCGTCGAGCTGATCGAAGCGATCGACGCCGACCTGCAGGAGACGGTCACCGACGTGTCGGTCATCCCGCCCACCCTCGTCACCCTGTCCAGTCGTACCGGCCGGTTCCCCGTCACCATCGAGAACAGGGGCGACGATCCGGTCCAGGTCCAGCTCGACGTCCGGTCCACCAACCCCGACCGGCTCAAGGTCGCCCCGATCGAACCTGTACGCGTCGACCCGAACCGCAAGGTCACCGTCCGGGTCACCGCGGAGACCTCCGGCGGCGCGCGCTCGGTGCTGATGCAGGTCGATCTGGCCACTCCAGGAGGTACGGGGTTCGGTGCCACCGAATCGTTCCAGGTCAACATCCGCGGCTACGGCCAGGTGGGTTGGATCATCATCTGCGCCGGACTCGGGTTGCTGCTGCTGGCGGCGAGCACCCGGATCTTCCGCCGGGTCCGGGCGGCCGTGACCCGACGGCGGGACGAGGCCAGCGTCGACGCCGAGTCTGGCGCCGATGCCGATGCCGCCAATGCCGATGCCTCCAATGCCGATGCCTCCAATGCCGATGCCGTGGACATGGACGGTGCAGCCGGTACGGCGTCCCTTCCAACCCTTCCAGACCTGCCGTTGCCCGAGACCAGCCTGAACGGTCAGACCCACACGTCGACGTCAGCGGGCCAGGACGGCAACCACACCGAAGGGCACGCCGCCGAGCACACCGCCGACAGCTCCGGCCACGACAGGACGCGAGCGCCGCGGTGAGCAACGAGGCCATGGCCCCGGCGGAGGCGCCGGCCCGGCAGTCGAGTCTGGTCCGCGCCAGCGCCGTCATGGCACTCGGCACGATCGTCTCGCGGCTCACCGGCTTCGTCCGCAGCCTGGTACTCGTGTGGGCGCTCGGCACCGCGTTGTTCGCCGACACGTTCAACCTCGCGAACGCGTTGCCCAACTCGCTCTACATCCTGGTCGCGGGAGGTGCGCTCAACGCCGTCTTCGTACCCCAGTTGGTTCGCGCGATGAAGAACGACCCGGACGGCGGCCAGGCGTTCGGGCAACGGCTGCTCACTCTCACCGCGCTCGTCCTCGCGGGGATGAGTGTGGTGGCGGTGCTGTTCGCTCCCGCGCTTGTCAGCGTCTACGCGAGCGACGACCTGCTGGAGCAGGCCAACCTGCCGTACTTCACCCTCGCGGTCGCCTTCGCGTGGTACTGCCTGCCGCAGATCTTCTTCTACGGCCTCTACATCATCTTCGGCCAGATCCTCAACGCCCGTGGACGATTCGGGCCGATGATGTGGTCGCCGATCCTCAACAACCTGATCGCGATCGCCGTCTTCGGTGCGTTCATCGTGGTCTCCGACGCCGACTCACCGCAGTCGATCGATGGCAACGACATCGCGCTGCTGGGCCTCGGGTCGACCCTGGGAATCGCGCTGCAGGCACTGTGTCTCGTTCCCGTTCTGAGGAAGGCCGGGTTCCGGCTCCGTCCTCGCTTCGACTTCCGCGGTGGCGGTGTCGGCAAGTCGAGCAGGCTCGCCGCCTGGACGATCGGTTACGTCCTCATCAACCAGCTCTGGTTCATCACCGCGACCAGGCTCACGACCGGGGTCGGCGCCGAAGCCCTGCAGACGTACGGCGCCGAACAGGGCTACGGCCTCACTCCGTACCTCAACGCCTATCTCATCCTGATGCTGCCGCACGCCGTCATCACCGTGTCGATCGTCGCGGCGCTGCTCCCGCGGATGAGCCTCGCGGCGGCCGAGAACGATCCTGCGCAGGTGCGTTCCGACCTCTCCCATGGGCTACGCCTGACCGCGGTCGCCATCATCCCGGCGGCGGTCGCGTTCCTCGCGCTCGGTCCCGACATGACCGTGGCGTTGTTCATGCACGGCCAGGTCGACGAGGCGAGTGCACGGTTCATGGGGTACGTGCTCATGGGCTTCGCGCTCGGCCTGATCGGCTTCTCCAGCCAGCACATCATGCTGCGCGGCTTCTATGCGTACGAGGACACCCGGACGCCGGTGTTCATCCAGCTCCTCGTCGTCGCGGTGAGCGCGGCGTGCGCGATCACGGCGTACGCCATCCTTCCCGTGGAGTGGAAGACGGTCGGCATCGCCGTGTCGTACGGCATCGGCTACTGGCTCGGCTTCCTCGCCAGTATCGCGGTCCTGCGGCGACGGATCGGTGGCGCAGACGGCCGGCGACTGGCGAGCACCTACGCCCGGGCGGGTGCCGCGGCACTGTTCGCGGGGGCCGGGGCGTACGGTGTGGCGCGGCTGGTGTCCGGTGCGCTGGACGGCGGTGCGGTCGGGTCCGCGGCCGCGGTGGTGGCCGGTGGCGCCCTGCTGGGCGGGGTCTACCTGGTGCTGGCCTGGCTGTTCCGGGTCCGTGAGATCGCCGAACTCGTGGAGCTGGTCCGTGGTCGCCTCGGCCGGAGCAGAGCGTGACGGCCCGAAGCTTCACCGGGACAGCGCTTTGACTGGACAGGGCGTCGATCGTGGGAACCAGCGGGCTGTTCTTCCGGTCCAATGATCGGAATGCATGCAACGCATCTTCGCCATGAAGGGTCCCTCCATGGTGAGGGCGTCGTGGACCGCCAGTTGCCGTTCGGCGCAGTCGAGCGCGGCTGGCATTAGCATGTAGACGCAAGCCAACCAAGATGGGGCGACACCTCGTCCCCCGGCGGGCAGGAGGGCCGTGCATCCGACTGATGTCGACCCGGGTGTGACGCTCGCTGGCCGCTACCGGGTCGCCGAGCTTCTCGCGGAGACCCCCGGCGACGGAGGCGTGGCACAGACCTGGCGCGCTGTGGACGAGGTTCTTTCACGTTCGGTAGTCCTGCACGTGCTTGCTGCTGATGACCCCCGTGCGGACTACCTCCTGGAGGCGTCCCGGAAGGCTGCCACCGCGTCGGACGTTCGGTTCCTGCGCGTCCTCGATGCGCTTCGTGACGACGGTGTCGCCTACGTCGTCCGCGAGTGGGTGGCGGGTCGCAGTCTCGGCACCGTCCTTGCCGACGGGCCCCTGCCTCCGCACCAGGCCGGACTCCTCGTCCGTGAGGTCGCCGAGGCGATGGCGCGGGCCCACGACCAGGGACTGACCCACGAACGCCTCGACCCGGACAGCATCGTCGTCACCGACTCCGGCTCACTCAAGATCGTCGGCCTCGCCACCCAGGCGGCACTCACCTCCAACGGTGCCGGTGGCGGTAGTGAGGACAGCGGTAGTGAGGGCAGCGGTGCCGAAGGTGAGCCGGTCCGGCTCGACTCCCTCGGCCTCGGCCGGCTCCTCTACGCCGGCCTCACCGCCCGCTGGCCGACCGGTCCACGATCCGGACTCAGTGCGGCACCGCGGGCGGCCGACGGCTCACTCCTGTCACCCCGCCAGTGCCGGGCGGGCGTACCCCGTCCCCTCGACGAGATCACCGAACGCATCCTCGTCGACCATCCACGCAGCGGCTCGCCGTTGGCCTCGGCGCGGGAAATCGCCACCGCTCTGACCGACGTGGTGGGCGTGACCCCGATCGAGGGACTGCTTCCGCCGTCCGGATCCGCCGGGCCCGATGCGTTCGGTGGGGCGGTGGAGCCACGGCGGTCGCGGTACGCCGACGAGCCGACCCAGGTGGGTGGCCGACCCGTCGACATGGACCCGGGCGTTCCCAACGGCGCCATGCCGATGGAGGGACGGGACCGCACCGGCTCGTTCCCCGCCGACCGCGGCGCTCCCGCGGGCTATGGCCGTCGCGACGACGACGTGCACAGCGCCTACCGCCCGGCGGGCGCCTATGCACCCGTACGCCAACACCGCGGCTACGCGCCCTCGCCACGACCGACCAACCCACGGTGGCGTCGGCTCGCCGGCGTGTTCGTCGGAATCGTCCTGCTCGCAGGGACGGGACTGCTGGGCTGGCAGCTGATGAGCCAGGCGTTCGGCCCGACTGACCCCGGCCCGTCGGCAGCTCCCGATTCGTCGCCGTCCAAGACCGGGAAACCGGCCAACGTCAAGATTCGGGTCGTTGCGGCGAAGGACTTCGACCCGCCGCCTGGCGGCAACGGCGAGGAGCATCCGGAGGAGGTCGCCAACGCCCATGACGGTGACCCGGGAACCTCGTGGACCACGATGGCCTACTTCGACGACCCACTCACCTCCTACAAGCCCGGCGTCGGCATCTGGTTCGACCTCGGCAAGGCCCAGGATCTCGCCTCCGTACGCCTCAGTCTCGTTCCCGGCGGCACCGACCTCCAACTCCTGGCCGCGCCCAAAGACGCCAGTGGCCCTCCCGCGACCGTGGACGGATGGGACCCGGTGGCGTCCACCAAAGGTGCCGACCGGCAGGTCACTTTGAAGCCCAAGAACGACGTCAGCACGCGGTACGTACTCGTCTGGATGACAAGGCTCCCACCCGACGGCGGGGAATATCGTGGCGGCATTGCGGAGATCGTCGTACGCCGATGACCTCGAGCACACCCAGCCGTCTCCTCGAGGGCAACCACGTGCCCACCGACAAGGAACTGATCGCCCGCCACGTTGCCGGCGACCCTGACGCGTTCGCGGACCTGTTCCGCCGACACCGCGACCGGCTCTGGGCGGTGGCGTTGCGTACCCTCGCCGATCCGGAGGAGGCCGCCGACGCCCTCCAGGACGCGCTGATCTCGGCGTTCCGCAACGCCGGCCAGTTCCGGGGCGAGTCGGCGGTCACGACCTGGCTGCACCGCGTCGTGGTCAACGCCTGCCTCGACCGGGTGCGCCGCCGAGCGGTCCGGGCGGCCGATCCCCTGCCGGAGGACGACCGCGCGGCCGAGCTCTCCGCCGTACGCCCACCGGACCCGGCCGAGCAGCAGGAGCTCCGGATCGACATCCTCACCGCCCTCGACACGCTGAACGCAGACCAGCGGGCGGCGATCGTCCTTGTCGACATGGAGGGATATTCCGTCGACGAGGCGGCGACGATGCTCGACTGCGCACCCGGCACGATCAAGAGCCGCTGCGCGCGCGGGCGGGCCCGGTTGGTGCCCCTTCTCGTCCACCTGCGAGGTGGGCCGGTGGAGGAGGATGCGGACCAGGCAGGGGATCCGAGTTCTTCCGGGAACCCGACCGCGTCATCTGACGTCCAAGGCGTGCCTGGGCCGGGACAGCTACCGGATCCGGGCCGGCGGACGGCACCGGGAGGGCGCCGTCGGCGCACGACGGACCGACACGCAGGGGAGGCGAGGTGACGGTGGATCCCCATCTCGGCAACGACCTCCTCGCCGACTTCCTCGAAGGCCTGCTGGCCGATCACGAGGCGGCGGGGGTCCATGCGCACCTGCGGGCGTGCGGATCCTGCCATGCGGTAGCCGACAGCCTGTCCGAGGTACGGCTGCTGCTCCGCGACGCCGGCACCCGCCCAGCACCGATGCCCGTCGTCGTCAGCGACCGGCTGGAGGCGATGATCGGCGCCGAGTCCGCCGCACGAGGCGCGAAGGCCTCAGGAGCCTACGAACCGGGTGCCGAGCCAGAGGCCGGCCGCGGCCGGCGAGTCAAGAGCATGGCGGCTCCGGGCGCGAGGAAGGCACAGCGGAAGCGCCTACGCTGGGTCCCGGCACTCGCCGCGGCGGCCAGCGTGGCGG
>JBOHED010000370.1:0-5067 GCA_050700915.1 Actinopolymorphaceae bacterium
TGAGGCCACTGCCGCGTGAGCCCACCCGCGCGTCTTGGTCGGCGCGGCGCTGGCGTACGGCGAGCTCTTCGATGATGCGGTCCTTCACGTCGTCCAGGCCGGTGTGGTCGGCATCGAGGATGCGACGCGCCTCGACGATGTCGAGCCGGTCATCGCTGCGCTCACCCCACGGCAGCTCGAGCATGGTGTCGAGCCATGTGCGGATCCACCCGTGCTCGGGGCTCTGCTCCGCGGTGCGCTCGAGGCGGTCGACCTCCCGCTCGACTGCGGTGCGGACGGCATCGGGGAGCGTGCCCTCGTCCAACCGGCGACGGTACTCGTCGACCGCGCTCTCATCGCCGTCGTCGCCGAGCTCCTTGCGGATGGCCGCGAGCTGCTGGCGGAGGACGTACTCCCGCTGGGTCTTGTCCATCGTGTCCCGCACCTCGTCACGAATCTTCTCCGTGACCTCCAGCTCGGCGAGATGGGCGCGGGCCCATTCGAGGAGCAGCGTGAGGCGCCGGCCGGTGTCGGGGGTCTCGAGGAGCTGGACCTTCTTGTCGGTCTCGAGCCACGAGGCATAGCCGGCCGCGTCGGCGAGCTCGCTCGGGTCGTTCATCCGCTGGACGGCATCGACGACCTGCCACGCGTCGCGCGCGGTGAGGATCGAGATGAGGACGGACTTGTACTCCCGGGCAAGTTCGCGGGTCGCCTCATCTGGCGTCGGGACGTCGAGGACCTCGGCCTCGACCCACAGGGCCGCGCCGGGTCCGTTGACGCCGATGCCGACCTTCGCGCGTCCAGTGGCCCGGAGGGCGACGGCAGGTTCGCCGGTGGGGAGGCGACCGACCTGGGCGATCTCGGCGATGGCGCCGACCGCGCCGTACTTCCCGTCGAGGCGAGGTACGACGAGGACCCTGGGCGTCTCATCCGTGGTGTCGCGCTTACCGGATCCGTTGGATTCGTACGAAATGTCTGAACGTGAGGCAGCGACCGGCGTGCTGGCGCGGGCGGCGAGCCGTGCCGCGTCGACGGCGGCCTGCCGGTCACCGTCGAGCTCCACGGGCACGACCATGCCAGGAAGGACGACGGTGTCGGCCAGGAAGAGCAGCGGGAGAGTCAGCGTGGTCATGTCGACCACAACGGATTACATGCTTACACGCATTCCCAGATGCTCCGAGGAATCGAAGGTGCCTGCCGGGAGGGGGGGTGCCCGCCGGGAGGGTGGCCGCCGTGGCCGTCGGGAGGGTGCCTGCCGGGTGGCTGGCTCCGGCGCCCCGGGAGAGCGAAGGTCGGATGATCGGATGACACGAGATGGGAAAGTTGTCCACGGATCCCCGTCGCGTCTCCACGGAGTAACCCCTCGGACCGCTAGCGTCATTCCTGGTCACCCGCTCCGCACAAGCCTGGTGGCCGATGTCGAGTGGTCGCCGCCTCCTGTCCCCTGGTGACCACTCACGCTTTGCCGCGGCGACCACGGGTCCCCCACCCGTTCGGGTCCCGTGCGCAGCCACGGGGGAAGGGCCCAGCCCCGGCCCTTCCCCCATTTCCCGCCGACTGCGGATCTTTACCAATTCGTGATCAGGTGGGAGGTATCAGCGGGGCCCGATGATCCCCTTAATGAGCGATCAGGGGGTGCACTCCCCGATCTGACAACAGGGTGAGACGGAGGGCGGCATGAAGGTGCGGTTTCGTACGGGTGCCGAGGGGGACGGAAATGGCCCGGGCGGACGGGCCGCGCCCATGCCGTCCGACGTCACGACAGGAAGTATCCCGTTCACACAGGAGGTCCTGGACCGGCATCGGGCCCGCGTGCTGCGGGGGTCGGAAGCGGTTCTCGTGCCAGGACAGGAGCCGCCGCGGTCGACGGCGTACCGCACCGACGTTCTGCTCTTCACCCAACGGGTGATCGACGATGCCGACACGATGCGGGTGGTGGACGAGGTCCTCGCCCCCGCCGGCATCCAGGTGCAGCCACCTCCCGATCCGGAGCGGATCCTCGGCCGTCCGCTGGCGGAGTCCCGCCACCTCACGACTGTCCCGCGACCTGTTCGGCTGCGGCTGCGCAAGGATGCTCCGCCCGGGGTGGTGGACGCCTGGACGGCGCTCCAGTTGCTCCGCGGTGCCGCCGCCCGGGGGACACTGTCCGAGGACGTCCTCACCCAGGTCGGGCTCGAGCACCTGCTCGTCGGCTCGGCCTGCACCGGTGCCGGGGCGGCGCCGATCGGCGGCGTCAACGTCGCGACCGAGGGCAGCGGGGTACCCGGGGGCATCGGTTCGTACTCACGCGCCGGCTTCGGCGGACGCGTGCCGGTCGACGTGGTTCTGACGCCACCACTGCGCCGCGACGCCCGCGAGATCGTGGGAGGACGGCGGGTGGTCGCCGTTCTCGACAGCGGACTCCAGACCCACCTACCCGGCTGGATCGACATCTCCGAGCAGGCCGACGGCCAGGACACGTTCGCCACGGTCGACACCTCGCTGCAGCACGCGGTCGCGGCGGTGTCGGCGGCAGACCCCGATGCGGGGGCTCCTGTCATCAGCGGTCCCTGGGACAGCCCGTACACCGAGGAGCCACTCGTCGGCGAGGTCGCCACGCACTATGGGCACGGCACGTTCATCGCCGGCATCGTCCGGCAGGTCGCACCCGACGCCCAGGTCCGTTCGACCCGCGTCATGCACAGCGACGGGGTGGTGGAGGAGGGCACCCTGCTCGCCGCGCTGCACCTGCTGGCCGCCGACGTCGAGGCGGCGGTCCAGGCGGGGAAGCCCAGGCCGGTCGACGTCCTCTCCCTCTCCCTCGGCTACTTCGACGAGGGACCGCCCGACGAGGTCACGCCGTTGCTGGCCGGGATCATCGGTGAGCTCGCTGCGCTCGGTGTCGCGGTCGTGGCGGCGGCAGGGAACTTCGCCACCAGCCGACGCTTCTACCCGGCGGCGTTCAGCGAACTCGTCACGGTGGAGGGATCCGTGCCCGTGCTCGGGGTCGGCGCGCTCAACCCGAACGGCACCGTGGCGCTGTTCAGCGACGACGGCACCTGGGTCAACTGCTGGGCCACCGGATCCGCCGTGGTGAGTACGTTCCCCACGATCCCGTCGGGGTCGGCACAGGCTGCCAACGCGCCAGAGCACCTCACCGCCGGACTGGCGCGCGAGACGCTCGATCCGGACGACTTCACCAGTGGCTTCGCCGTGTGGAGCGGGACGTCCTTCGCGACGCCGGTGGTCGCGGCGAAGCTGGCACTCGCACTCCAGCACGGAGTCGACGATCCGGCTGTCGGTGTCGACGTCCACGATCCGGCCGGGGTCCTCGCCAAGGTCGTAGCCGCCGTGGTGGCAAGCGGCGGAGGTGGGTCATGACCGCCGACGCACCCTCGCCACCGATGGACACGCCACCGACGGGCACGGCATCGATCGGAATTCCGCCAGTGGGCACGCCCTTGGAAACGCCACCATCGGCGGTCGCCCATGTCGAGGTGGCGCCGGTGGAGATGGGACCGGTCCAGTCTGTGCCAGTCGAGCCGGTGCTGGTCGAGCCGGTGCAGGCGGCGACGGATGCCCGGCGTGAGCGCTGGGCCGGACTGCTGACGGCCGCGCAGGAAGGCGAACGCGAAGCACTCGGCCACCTCGTCGCCGAGTTGACGCCGTTGCTCTGGCAGGTGGCGAGGTCGCAGCGGCTCGACGTCGCCACGAGCGAAGATGTGGTCCAGACGACCTGGTTGGAGCTGGTCAGGCACCTCGGCGAGATTCGTACGCCGGAGGCGCTGGTCGGCTGGCTCGTCACGGTGACCCGGCGGGAAGCCCGGCGGGTGCGGGACCGGAGCCGCCGTGAGCACCCGAGCGACGACGCGATGATCAGCGCGCAGCCGGACACCGAGCCACGTCCTGACGACCAGGTGATCCGGAATGAGCGTGACCGGATCCTGTGGTCGGCGTTCGGACGCCTGTCGGAGCGCTGCCAGAGCCTGATCCGCGTGGTCGCCTTTGCCGATCGTCCCGACTACGACGCCGTTTCGGCAGCATTGGGCATGCCGCGGGGAAGCATCGGGCCGACCCGCGGCCGCTGCCTCGCCAAGCTGCGCAGCCTGCTGGTGGCGGACCCTTCCTGGAGCGAACGATGAACCCACCGGACCGGTCCGTCCCCCCAGACTCTGCGGAGCCGCTCGACGAGCTCGACGCCGACATCCTTCGTACGATGCGGCGGGTCGTCGGCGCCGTCGATCCGGTTCCGGCCGGGCTCGTCGACCGGATCCAATTCGCCCTCGCGCTGGACGACATCGATGCGGAGATGATGCGGCTGCACGAGGAGTCCGCTCTCGCCGGCGTACGCGGCGACGAAGCCACGCGCACGGTGACGTTCGACAGCGAGAGTCTGACGATCATGGTCAGCATCCGCCCGTCGGCCGGCGACACCGTACGCCTGGACGGCTGGGTCGCACCGGCGGCCCAGCACCGGGTGGAGCTTCGGATCGTCGGTGGGCGGCGCCTCGTCACCGCTGACGAGCAGGGGCGATTCGTGCTCGACGAGGTTCCGCGCGGGCTCATGCAGATGGCTATCCGGCGCGCCTCCGGCAGTCCGGAGTCGGTGGTGACCCCGTCGATCGTGCTGTGATCGCAACGGAACGGTGAACGCAACGGAGCGGTGAACGGTTGACCATCGACGCCGAGACCAGGGCCCGTGAGCTGCATGGTGCCGGCGTCCGGGCGACCGCCGGCGGCCGGCCGGGCGAGGGTGCGCGCGACCTGCGGGCCGGGTTGCGCGCACTGGGGTGGACGGCCGGCGGCAGCGGCGATCCCCGCCCACCGCCCGTCCAGCCCGACCCGGTGAGGGACGGCCTCGCGGCACGGCTGCTCCTCAGCCTCGCGCACGCCGAGTCCGAACAAGGGCGCGGCCCGCTCGGCTTCCGGCTCCTCGACCTGGCGGCAACGGTGATGGATCCCGCCGACGAGGGTGTCCTGCTCCAACAGCGCGGACTGCTGCTCCTTCGCGCCGGTCGGCTGGACGAGGCACTCGGGTACCTCAACCAGGCAGAGCCGAAGCTCGCAGCCCACGGGCATGGCGTCGTCCTGGCCCGCACCCTGCTCAAC
>JBOHED010000371.1:0-2536 GCA_050700915.1 Actinopolymorphaceae bacterium
GCCCAGCGGCTACGCTCGGCGAGCGTGACGCGGCGCGAGACCGACTGGGAGGGCGTCCGCCTGCATGTCGTGACCGGCAAGGGCGGAACCGGCAAGACGACCGTCGCCGCGGCCCTGGCCCTCGCACTCGCCGCGGACGGTCAGACCGTCCTGCTCTGCGAGGTGGAGGGCCGGCAGGGGATCGCCCGGCTGTTCGACTCGCAGTCTCTGGCCTACTCCGAACTCCGGATCGCCACCGTCCGTGGCGACGTTGAGTCCGCCGGTACGCACGAAACGGCCGGGAGGTCCGGGCGCGGCACCCGCCCCGGTGGTTCCGACGTGGCGGGTGAGGTCTACGGCCTGGCCATCGACCCGGAGGCAGCGCTGACCGAGTACCTCGAGCTCTACTACCACATGGGCCGGGCCGCCCGCGCCCTCGACAAGGTGGGTGCCGTCGACTTCGCCACCACCATCGCCCCAGGCGTCCGTGACGTCCTGCTCACCGGCAAGGTGTACGAGGCCGTACGCCGCAAGGCCAAGAAGCCGGTCCGCGGCCGCCCGATCTACGACACGGTGGTCCTGGACGCGCCGCCGACCGGCCGGATCGCCCGCTTCCTCGGGGTGACGGCGGGGGTCGCCGACATCGCCCGGGTGGGCCCGATCCGGCGGCAGGCGGACGCGATCATGGCCATGATGCGGTCACCGCAGACGGCCGTCCACATCGTCACGCTGCTCGAGGAGATGCCGGTGCAGGAGACCGCCGACGGGCTCGCCGAACTGAGAGAGGCCCAGATCCCGGTCGGTGGCATCGTGGTCAACCTGGCCGCGCGGAGCCCGCTCGATGGACAGATGCGCAAGGCCGTGGCGGCGGGAAAACTGGCTCGGGCCGAGTTCGTTGACGCCCTCACCGCCGCCGGCATCGCCACCGACGACCCGATCGTCGACGGTCTCCTGTCCGACGCCGCCGAGCACGCGACCCGGGCGGCCCTGGAGGACACGCTCCGGGCGCGGATCGCCGACCTGGGCAGGCCTACGTACGAGCTTCCCCGGCTCTCCGACGGCATCGACGTCGGCGGTTTGTTCGAACTCGCCCGCGAGCTCAGCACGCAGGGGATGGCATGAGCGCGAGGAGCCCCCACGGAGGTACGCCGAGGAACGAGGTGTGCCGGAGTGAGGCACCGCAGCGGTCATGCGAAAGGGAAATGGCATGAGCGCGTCGGCGGTAGGCAACCTCGCCAGGCTCGCCCTCGACGAGGTGATCGACGACCCGTCAGTCGAGATCGTCATCTGCTGCGGCGCCGGAGGCGTCGGCAAGACGACGACGGCAGCCGCCCTGGGCGTCCGTGCCGCCGAACGTGGCCGCCGGGTCGTCGTCCTCACGATCGACCCCGCCCGCCGGCTGGCGCAGGCGATGGGCCTGCCGGAGCTCGACAGCGAGCCGCGCCGCGTCGAGGGCATCGACACCTCCGCGAGCGGCTACCTCGACGCGATGATGCTCGACATGAAACGTACGTTCGACGAGGTGGTGCTCGCCCACGCCTCGCCGGACAAGGCGCAGCAGATCCTCGACAACCCGTTCTACATCGCACTGTCGTCGTCGTTCGCGGGAACGCAGGAGTACATGGCGATGGAGAAGCTCGGCCAACTCCACGCCGAAGCCGCGCGCCACGGCACCCACGACCTGATCGTCGTGGACACCCCGCCCTCGCGGTCGGCCCTGGACTTCCTCGACGCGCCGAAACGCCTCTCGTCGTTCCTCGACAGCCGGCTGCTGCGGATCCTGAGCACACCCGCCCGCGGGCCGCTGAAGCTCTTCTCCGCCGGCATGGGGGTCGTGACCGGGACGTTGACCAAGCTGCTCGGCGCCCAGGTCCTGCGCGACGTCCAGACATTCGTGGCCGCGCTCGACAGCACGTTCGGCGGGTTCCGGCAGCGAGCCGAGGCGACCTACGCGCTCCTGCAGGAACGGCGTACGTCGTTCCTGGTGGTGGCCACCCCCGAACCCGACGCGCTCCGGGAGGCGTCGTACTTCGTCGCCCGACTGCGCGACGACCGGATGCCGCTCGCCGGACTCGTCCTCAACCGCATGGCGGTGCCGGCCGCGCGGGGCCTGTCGGCCGAACGCAGCCTGTCCGCCGCCGAGGCGCTCACCGAGTCAGGCGAGCACGCCACCGCGGCCGCCATCCTGCGACTGCATGGCGAACGCATGCTGCTCGCCGGCCGTGAGCACCGACTGTCCGAGCGCTTCGGCTCGGCGCACCCCGGGGTTGCCGTGACCGGCGTGCCGGCGCTCTCGTCCGACGTCCACGACCTCGAAGGTCTCCGCCGGATCGGCGGACACCTGGGCGGGTGAGGGCGTCCTGGTAACTGGCGGATCACACCGCCAGCACCGGACTCCCGCTACGAGTCACAGGTCGGACGCCGGCCTCCCCGCCGACGCACTCCTTTTGTCAGCGACGCTAGCCGGCCGCCCGGATGCTCTGTCTCCCCTGGTGGGAGGTGGCTCGTTCGTACTCCACACGCGCGGTTTCGAGCAGCTCGCGCCACGACGTCACCG
>JBOHED010000372.1:0-1577 GCA_050700915.1 Actinopolymorphaceae bacterium
CAACTGCTCGCCGCGCAGGACATCGTCCGGGTCCGTGAGGGCGCTGGCATGCGGGCGACGCCTCGTGACATCACCGCCAATCCCGGACACGTACGCCTCACCGAGCTGCCGGCCGAGGAGCTGGCGGCCGGCTACGGTGACGCCGTTGCGGTGGTGGTCGACGTGTCGACCGCGCGGGCGACCGGGCTGGACACCGGCGCGGGAAACGCGCTGGTGCTGGAGGCACCCGACGGGAACGCCTACGTCGACGGACTCTTCGTGCGTACGGGCGACGAGGACGACCCCGAGGTCGACAAACTCGCGGAATTGCTGCGGTCGCCTAGAGTGAAGGCGTTCATCGAGGACACCTACCACCACACCATCATGCCGGCGTCCTGAGCGAGCACGTCCTGAGCGAGCACAGCGGCCCCGACACACTCCGCTGACCGCCGACCCCTAGGGGGACGTTCCGGGTTCGTGGGCGAGGTGGATCACCGCGATGCACCGTAGAGTGGGCACCAGGAGGTGGACCATGCTGAAGATCCTGCTGGTGATTGCGGCCATCTGGTTGGCGATCGCCGTGATCAGCTTCCTTTTCAAGTCGCTGCTGTGGCTGGCGATCATCGCTCTGGTGCTGTTCCTCGCCACGAGCGCCTGGGGCTGGGTCAAGCGCAACTCCGGCGGCTGAGCGCATCTGCCGGGCCGCTGCCGGCACACCGTCATGTGCGGCCCGATCAGGGTTCGATTCCGCCAGTCTGGAATCCGATGGTCGCCGACGCCCGTCGCACCGCGCCGACCGGGGCCTGCGGTACGACGTCGTCGAGAAACGCATAGTCCTTCGCCACGTCGCCGAGCCCTGGAACACGCTTGGCGACCTGCCACCATCCGGCGATGTCCGCCCAGCCGGGCGCCGACAGTGAACCGCCAAAGTGCTGGACCGACAGGGCCGCGCACAGGTTCGCGAACCGCAGCCGGTGCAGCAGCGGCCAGCCGGCGAGTGTCGAGGTGACGAACCCGGCCGCGAAGACGTCACCGGCGCCGGTCGTGTCCAACGCCTCCACCGGCAGCGCCGGGACGTCGGCGCGTTCACCGGTCTCGTTGTCGACCGCGAGTGCACCCCGGCTGCCGCGCGTCACGACGGCCACCGGTACCAGGTCGCCGAGCTTTGCGACCGCGTCCTCCGGCGTCGTCGTCCGGGTGTAGGCAAGTGCTTCCGGAGTGTTCGGCAGGAACGCGTAACAGTCGCTCAGCCGATCCAGCAGAGCGGACGACCACTGCTCGGTCGGGTCCCAGCCCACGTCGGCGAAGACCCTCGCGCCGTCGGCGGCCGCGCGCTGCGTCCAGTCCTCGGCCTCGGGACCCAGATCGACGAAGCACGCCCGCGTGTTGGCGGCCCCCTGGCAGTTGATCATCTCGTCCGGGCTGAGCGGCGGTTCGTGGGCGTGCGTGATGAGGCTGCGGTCGGACTGGTAGGCCAGCGACACCGTCACCGGTGAATGCCAGTGGGGGAACTTCCGCGAGGTCGAGAGGTCGACGCCTTCCTGCTCGCACAGGGTCCGCCAGCAGAAGTCGCCGTAGACGTCGTGCCCGAACGCCGC
>JBOHED010000373.1:0-6700 GCA_050700915.1 Actinopolymorphaceae bacterium
GCCCAGGTGAGTGCCGCACCGTGGTGTTCGAGCAGCCGGCGTACCTCGTCCGTCCACCACGACTCGTGTCTGGGCTCCACGGCGACCCGGAAGTCCACCGGGAACACCGACAGGCAGCCGGCGAGCAGGTCGACATCGGCACGAAGGTTCGGCGGGAGCTGCAGCAGGATCGGGCCGAGCCGGTCACCGAGTCCGGTGGCATGGTCGAGCAGCCGGCGTACCGGTTCGTCCGGATCGCGGAGACGCTTCATGTGGGTGAGGAACCGGCTCGCCTTCACCGCCACCACAACATCGTCGGGCAGCCGGTCGTGCCACCCCTTGAACGTGTCGTACGCCGGAAGGCGGTAGAACGCGTTGTCGAGCTCCACCGTCGCGAAGTGGTCGGCGTAGAACTCGAGCCAGGACCGCTGGGGCAGTGTCGGCGGATAGAACGGACCGCGCCAGTCCCGGTAGGACCATCCGCACGTCCCCACGAGAATCCCCATCCTGCAGCCCTCACGGAAGGCGGCCGAGGAGGAGCAGCGACGCGGCGGCGGTGACGAGGGCGGCGAGCAGGGCCCAGCCCACCCACTGGGACGTGGTCTCCTGCTCCTCGGTCGTGTAGCCGACCGAGGAGCCGATGTCGGTGTAGACCTGCTCCAGCTCCTCGCTGGACGCGGCCGTGTACGGCTGCCCACCGGTCGCCACGGCGATTTGCCTCATCGTCTCCTCGTCGACGGGCACCGGGGTCCGCTGCCCCTGGATCTCTACGGACCCGAACGGCGTACCGAAGGCGATCGTGTAGATCGGCACCCGCGCGCGCCGGGCGGCCGCCACCCCGTCCTGCACGCTCCGGCCGATGTTCCGGTAGCCGTCGGACAGCAGGACGATCCGCGCCGGAGCCGGGTCTTTGGGACTGCTGGGGTCAGCGGGCACCTGCTTCAGGGCGTCCAGGGAGGTGAAGATCGCCTCACCGGTCGCGGTCGACTCCGCGAGCTCGAGTCCATCGATCGCCCGGTCCACCGCGGCCCGGTCGGTGGTGGGCGGGACGAGGATGCTCGCGGTACCGGCGAAGGCCACCAGCGAGACGTTGAACCTCTCCGGAAGGCTGGCGACGAACGCCTTCGCCGCCACCTGGGCAGCGCGCAACCGGGTGGGATCGACGTCATCTGCCCGCATGGAGATCGACACGTCGACGGTGACGATGATCGTCGCGCGTTCGCGGGGCACCTCGACCACGGTCTGCGGACGCGCGAACGCGGTGGCCAGCAGGCCGACGGTGATGATCATCAGCGCCGCGGACAGATGTCGGCGCCAGCCCGGGCTGCGGGGGGCCACCCGGGACAGCAGGGCCAGGTTGGTGAACCTGACGGCGTACTTCTTCCGGCGCCACTGCACCACCAGGTAGGCGGCGACGAGGGCGGGTACGAGGAGCAGCAGCCACAGGCGTTCCGGTGCCAGGAAGCTCACGCGCCGGCTCCTCTCGTGGGTGGGGCGTGCAGCCTCCGGGCGACCCGGCGGTGGCCGAGGACGAAGCGTGCCGTGTCGGCTACCCAGTCCTGATCCGTACGCAGCAGCAGGTGGGCCGCGCCGGCTCTGCGCAGGGTCGCCCGTACCCGCTCGCGGTGGTCCTGGGCGGCGGCGGCGTACCGCGCACGCAGGCCCGGGTCGGACGTGTTGATCTCCTGCATGGCCCCGGTCTCGGGATCGGTGAGCCAGACGACCCCCACCGGCGGCAGCTCGAGCTCGCGCGGGTCGAGGACCTCGACGACGAGGACCTGGTGGCGTCCGGACAGCCTCTTCATTCCCCTCTCCCACCGGAGCGGAAGCGTAGGGTCGTCGGCGGAGCCGTCGAGGAAGTCCGACACCACGAGCCGCAGGCCTCGGCGTTGCTGGTTGCGGGAGAGCTTGTCCAGTGCGCTGGCGAAGTCGTCCGCGGGTTCCTCCGAAGGGGTCCGCGGCTCGCCGAGCAACGAACGCAGCAGGCCGTACAGCGCAAGCCGTCCCGACCGCGCCGGCCAGCGGCGGACCCGGCCGCCACGGACGACGATCCCGCCGAACCGGTCGCCCAGCCGATGGGTCAGGAATCCGACCGTACCCACAGCGGCGACGGCCAGCTCACGCTTCTCCAGTGCGGCCGTGCCGAAGTCCATCGAGGCCGACATGTCGACGAGTGCCCAGGTCTCCAGCTCGCGGTCGGAGATGACGTCACGGACGTGCGGCATGGTGGTGCGGGCCGTGACGTTCCAGTCCATCCGGCGTACGTCGTCCTCGCCGGGGCGATAGGCACGTGCCTCGGCGAGCTCCGTGCCCGGCCCCGGAAGAAGGCCCAGGTGCTCGCCGTGCAGAAAGCCCTCCAGGCGGCGCACGATGGTGAGCTCGAGCCGGCGGAGGGCACGCTCCGGTGCCAGCCTGGCGATGCTCCGCTGGCTTTGCCGGCCGTCGGGGTCCCGGCCCTCGGCAGCGGCTGGCGCGGGTTCGTTCGTACCCGCCGGTCCGGGTGTCGCTCGCCTGGTCACCGGAACTCCGGCCGGCCACTCCCGCCGATGTCCTGCCGCCAGACCGGCCGCGGTGGGGGTACGACAGCAAGGACGCGCTCGACGACCCAACGTGCCTCGACGCCATCGGCCAGCGCGTCGAAGCCGAGCACGAGCCGGTGGGGTACGACGTCGCGGGCCACGTCCTGGACGTCCTGCGGGAGTACGTAGTCGCGGCCCCGCATCAGCGCGAGCGCCCGCGCCGACGACACCAGCCCGAGCGTCGCCCGAGGGCTCGCTCCCACCTCGATCACCCCGGCGAGATCGGGCACGTGATAGTCGGTCGGACGTCGCGTCGCGAGCACCAGGCGTACGACATAATCGGCGACCAGTCGGTGGACGAACACCCGGTCGGCCGCGTGCTGCAGAGCCAGGATCCGTTCAGGGGCGAGGATCTGGCGCGCCGACGGCGGATTCACACTCATGCGTTCGAGGATGCGGAACTCCTCGTCGGCGTCGGGCAGATCGACGTCGACCTTGACCAGGAACCGGTCCCGCTGCGCCTCCGGCAACGGATAGACGCCTTCGGACTCCAACGGGTTCTGGGTGGCGATGACGATGAACGGAGTCGGCAACGGGAACGTCTTTCCGCCCACCGAAACCTGGCCCTCGGCCATGAGCTCCAACATCGCCGACTGGACCTTCGCCGGCGCCCGGTTGACCTCGTCCGCCAGCACGAAGTTGACGAACACGGGTCCGAGCTCGACATCGAACGCCTCCTTGCTCGGCCGGTAGATCCGGGTGCCCACAATGTCGGACGGAACGAGGTCGGGCGTGAACTGCAGGCGCGCGAAGTTGCCGCCGACGACCTTCGCGAAGGTCCGGACCGCGAGGGTCTTGGCCACGCCGGGCACGCCCTCGAGCAGACAGTGGCCCCGGGCAAGCAGCGCGACCATCAGCCGTTCGACCATGTGGTCCTGGCCGACGATGACCCTCTTCACCTCGTTCAGCGCGTCCGCGAGGACCATCCCCTCCGAGAGGATTCCACCGCGCTCCGCCGGTATGCCGGAGCCGCCACCCGCGGGAGGAGGCGCACCCGGACCCGGCGCGTGGCCGTCAGGCACCGCCGGAGCCTCCATGCCCGGAGTCGGAGGACCCGGAGTCGGAGGACCAGGGGTCGGAGGACCAGGGGTCGGAGGACCAGGGGTCTGCGCGCCACGTACGGTCGGGTCCACCCCCTCCGGATGCCCGGCCGTCAGCTCGCTGCGATCCGGAGTCGTCATGTGGCGATTCCTCTCCAATGGCGTGGACGTCGTATCGTCGGCCACGCAACCAAGCGTGCCATCACCCGAGGCACGCCACCCGTCCCAGGGGCATCAGGACACCGGGGGTCCACATGGCCGAGCCGTTGCGTCCAGGCGATCCGACGCAGCTCGGGCCCTTCCGCGTCCAGGGTCGACTCGCCGCTCGCGGCGCCGGTGTGGTGCTGGTCGGCCACGACCCCGCGGGGCGTGCGGTGGCGTTGACCGTCCTGCATGCGGCGGCCGCCGCCGACCCGGCCGCCCGTGACCGCCTGGTGAACGCAGTCGAACAGCTCGCCGCCACCGCTCCGGACGCGGTAGTCGCGGGTGCACCACACGACAAGGTCCCCTGGTTGGCGACGACCTACGCACCGGGTACGGAACCATCGGCCGGCCTCGCAGTCCTCGACGCCGCAGGACTCGAGGCCGCCGGGCTCGGCACCGCCGTCGGCCCCGACTTCGCCCCTCACTGGGCCGACTCGCCCGCCGTGGGCATGATCACACCGCCGCCTGTACCGCGATCCGCACAGCCGGTCATCCACGAACCAGGCTCCGCCCGTTCGTTCCTCGTGGTCGTGGCCTGCGTCCTCGCGGCCTGCGCGGTCATCGGCGGTGCCGGATTCGTCGCACAAGGACTCGTCGCACGGGGATTCGTCGACTCGGACGAGGACGGGAGCGGCCAGCAGCCGCGGACCGGCGCGAGCGAACCCCTTCCTGCTCCGAGCGAGACCGGGCTCGACGGCACCGCGCCCACGGCGTCGCCGTCTCCCGACGCCACTGGACCGGACGGGCCGGACGGCCCCGTCGCCGGGCCGACCTACGGCAAGGACGAGTCGACCTACCTGATGGATCTCGACGGGTTCCCGTTCGAGTTCCGCGTACCGCAGTCGTGGGGCTGCCTGCGCGGCGGCAAGGCCGGACCCGGCGCGGTCCGGTGGATCTGTGCCGACGACAGCTACGCGTTCTCCGGGCGGCCGGGAGATCCACCGGGCGGCATCGTCGAGGTCCAGCGCTGCCAGCAGCGCTGCGACGGTGCCCAGTGGGGCAGGATCCGCGACCAGCTGCCCGAGCTTCCGGCCAACTGGCGGCGTACCGACGACTCCACGATGCACGCCGAATGGACCGTCGGCTCGGGCGAGACCGCACGGACGTCGGTCGCTCTGAGCCATGTGTTCGCGCGCGCTGGCGGTGGAGCCTTCGACACCCATGTCGCCGTCCGGCTGGCGGGGACCACCGATCAGAAGCGCACCCTGCAGAAGATCGTCAACGACATCCGTACCCAGACGCCGTGACGGCGTGGAGCCTGCCACCGGTCGCCACGGCACCCGTACCCATGGAAACGGGCACCATGGAACTGAGCCCCATGGAAGTGAGCCCCATGGAAGCGGGCCCCTCGAACTTGGTCGCTGACTCCTGATCGCCATGGCGACACCAGCCTCCCTGGCGAATCCCCCGGTCCACCCCACCATGGCACGGACGGTCCCGCATCGCGCGCTCGATCCGGAACCTCGACCGCCCCGACGCCACGCGGCGAAAACCGGCCAGAGCCGCACAACCTTCCGCTATCCGGTGGAACCCACCGCGCTCGTGAAGAGGGCCGACTCGGAGCCCGCCGACTTCCGGACCCGGAGGGCGAGCAGCACGGTGGCGAAGGAGACCGCGATCATCACGGCGTAGATCGCGGCGTAGACGACAACCGGGTCCGCCTTCCCGTGCAGCAGGGCGAAGATCACCCCGGCGCCGCCGACGAGGGCGACATTGCCCAGCGAGTCGGCCATCTGAGCCGCCGCACCGCTCGCGCCGTGCTCGTGGGTGGGTGCGTACTCCAGGAGGAGGACCGACAGACTCGCCAGGGACAGTCCCATGCCCAACCCGGCGAGGACGCAGCCCGGTGCCACGATCCAGCCGGGCACCACTGGGAACACCGCGCACGACACCAGCGCGAGTCCGCTGGTCAGGAACGTCGCACCTGCCTTGATCAGCTTCGGCCGGGACGTCCGCATCCGGTGCCGGCCCTGCCACCAGGATCCGGTCGACCAGCCGAGCGCACCGACGGTCAGCGTGAGTCCGGCGAGAGTCGTCGACCAGCCTCGGTGCTCGATCAGCATCAGCGGGATGAACGCCTGTGCCCCGAAGAACGCGCCGGCCATCAACCCGCGCAGACCGACCACCGACGGCAGCCCGCGTGCGAACCGGAGGGTGCCCGGCGGAAGCAGCCTCGGCAGGCTGATCACCATGAGGACGAGGCCGCCCGCGAGGAGGAGCAGGCTCCACCACACCAGCTCCTGCCCTGCGTACTGAAGGAGGCCGATCCCCACCGCGGCCGCCAGCGCACGCCGTTTGCGTCCCTGCCGCCGGGCACCCGGGGGCACGTCCGGGAGGCCACGCAGCCGCGGCAGGATGAGGGCCACGGGCGCGATCGCGACCGGCACGAGTCCGAGGAAGACCAGGCGCCACGTCCACTGTTCGGTGACCGTGCCGGCGATGACCGGACCCACGACCGACGGCAGCACCCACGCGCTGGAGATCGCGGCGAACACCCGTGGTCGCAGCACACCTGGGAACGCGCGCCCGACGATGACGTACAAGGTGACGACGAGTGCGCCTCCCCCCAGGCCCTGGATCATCCGTCCGACGATGAACACGAACATCGTCGGCGCGGTTCCGGCGACGACCATGCCGCCGGTGAAGAGCAGGACGCCGAGAACGAACGGCAGGACCGGTCCGATCCGGTCGCACACCTCCCCGGCGAGGATCGTCGCGAACATGCTGGCCGTCATGAAGCCCGAGAACGCCCATGCGTAGAACGCCAGCCCGTGCAGCTCGCGAACCGCGACCGGCATCGCCGTCGTGACCGCCATCGCCTCGAAGGCGACGAGCAGGACCAGTGCGACGATCCCGATCGTCAGGGAACGGTAGGTGGGTCCGAGCAGTCGCTCGCCG
>JBOHED010000374.1:0-1752 GCA_050700915.1 Actinopolymorphaceae bacterium
CCTCATGGACGTACGCATGCCGGACCTCGACGGGCTCGAGGCCACCCGGCAGCTGCTCGACCCGCCGCGTGGCGTCGAGCACCGGCCGAAGGTACTGATGCTCACCACCTTCGATGTCGACGACTACGTGTACGAAGCGCTGCGGGCGGGCGCGAGTGGCTTCCTGCTGAAGGACGCGCCGCCGGCGGACCTGATCGGCGCGGTTCGCGTCGTGGCGGCCGGCGAGGCGCTGCTCGCGCCGTCGGTGACTCGCCGACTGATCGAGGAGTTCGCCCGGGCGAGGCCTGCCGTGCGTACCCGCTCACCGCGGCTCACCACCCTGACGGCGCGCGAGCGGGAGGTCCTCACCCTCATCGCCCGCGGCTGTTCGAATACCGAGATCGCCGGCCAGCTCGTCGTGGCCGAGCAGACCGTCAAGACCCACGTCGGCCGGATCTTCACCAAGCTCGACCTGCGCGACCGGGCGCAGGCGGTCGTCTTCGCGTACGAAAGTGGCCTGGTCGCGGCGGGCGCGGGTGATCGCGGGACAGGATCGGCGCATGGCGTGCGCGCCTGACGGCCGCCCCGGCGTACTCGAACTCCAGGGTCGGACGCGCGTGCTTGGGCGGTTTGTCGCCAATACCCCGGAATGCCCGAGCCCTCGTCCGAGCCTGGACGAGACCCTGGTGGGTGCCGGGAACGGTGCCCTACCCTTGCGGCGCCACGCGGAATGCAGCTCTCCAGGGGGATCCTTCGGCACGTACTCCGTCCGTACCGTTCCGTACCGATGCGGGTCGTACTCGGCGGCCGGCGACGGAACGGAAGGGGCTAGCCGATGACCCGGACGCGACGAATCGTGATCGCGACGCTGGCAACAGTCACCCTGGCCACCGGCGCGGGTCATGGCCCCACCGCCGCCGACGCGGCGTCCGGAGATGTCCTGTCCGCCTTCCCCGGAGCCGCCGCGCGGCAGGCCGCGCGCCAGGCGGGCCTGCCGATCCGCGCGGCGGCCAGCAGCTCCCCGGCGGCGGTAGCCGACTTCTTCGACTCCCTCCCCCTCGCGGCTGGCGGTGCCCTGGCGAGCCGGTTTCCCGCCATCGTCGGCAACCTCGACGGTGCGCCGCCGGCCCTCCGCTACGCGGCCAACCAGGAGGAGGTCGCGAGGCTGGGCGTCGATCGGCGTCTGGACGTTCGTGGGCGGCAGATCCTCGCCCTCGACCCGAGGGGCCGCGGGCTGGCCGTCGAGGTTGTCGGCGACCTGCAAACCGCGGACCGGGTGGCGGTCATCGTGCCCGGAGCGGGGTCCGACCTCCACCACCTGGACACACCCGGTGGCGTCGCGGCCAGTGCCCGCGCCCTGCGGACGGAGGCCGAACGCCAGGAACCAGGCACCAACCTGGCGGTCGTCGCGTGGGCGGGCTACCCCACGCCGCACCAGCCGGACCCGTCGGCCATGCGGGGCGACCTCGCCCGGGTAGGGGCGAAACGGCTGGACCGGTTCCTCGCCGGGCTTGCTTCGTACACTCCCGCTCCGATCGCGCTCTTCTGCCACAGCTACGGTTCGGTGGTCTGCGGCATGACGGCGTTGCCACTGCAGGTGCGTGACATCGTGGTGTACGGAAGTCCTGGCGTACGCCGGCCGACCGCGACGGGACTCTCCCGGACCGCACGGGTGTGGGCAGCACTCGCCGAGGACGACCCGATCCGATGGCTTCCTTCGATGCAGGTCGGTGACTTCGGGCACGGACCCAGCCCGGTCGATCCGGCGTTCGG
>JBOHED010000375.1:0-4245 GCA_050700915.1 Actinopolymorphaceae bacterium
ACGATCCACCGCGGATGGGCGTGGACCGTGGCAAGGTGCCCGACCGGATCCGCGTCGTAGGCCGGTGCCACCAGGTCGAGCCAGCCGGCCAGGTCCCGGGTCGCGACCTTCCGAAGGACCGCGTTGACGAACTTCGACGCGCCCACGCCGGCGACGTCACGGCCAAGGTCGACGCTGGTCGCCACCGCCGCGTGGGCGGGGACCCGCATGCCGAGGAGTTGATGCGTACCTATCCGCAGGACGTCGAACACGTCGGGGTCGAGGTCGGGCAAGGGGCGGTTGACACAGCGGGCGAGCACGTCGTCGTAGGTGCCGCGCCAGCGCAGGGTGCCGCCGACCAGCTCGGTCGTGAACGCGGCATCCTGTCCGGACAGACCGCGTTCCCGCAGGGTCGACGCGAGGACGAGGTTGGCGTAGGCGTCCCGCACCGACACCGCGTGCACGACGTCGTAGGCGGCGCGCCTGGCCGGGTCGACCTGCGTTCGCCGGTGTCTCGGCCTTGTCCCGGACGCGTGTCGCGGCATCAGACGAGGCGCTCGGCGGCCTGCGGATGGACACCGCGAGCCCAGGCGTCTGCCGGCATCACCCTCTTGCCGTGCGGGTGCACCTCGCCGAGTGCAACCGGAACGCTCCCGGTGCCGACCAGGACGCGAGACTTTTCCGTGACGATCTCGCCGGGCGGCACATCCACCGCCTCGGTCACGACGGTGACGGGACCGACCTTCAGGCGTTCGTCGCGAAACGTCGTCCACGCCCCCGGCACCGGGGTTCCCGACCGGACGAGCCGGTCGATCGCGAACGCCGGGCGGGACCATTCGATGCGTACGTCGTCGACACCGACCTTGCTCGCGTAGGTCACGTCGTCGGAGGGTTGGGGACGCGGATCGAGGGTGCCGGCGACGATCCCGTCCAGCGTGTCGACCAGCAGCCTCGCCCCGCTGTGGGACAGGCGTTCGAGCAGGTCACCGGAGGTGTCGGTCGCACCGATCGGCTCGGTGACGGTGCCGTAGATGGGTCCCGCGTCGAGCTCCTCCACGATCCTGAACGTCGTTGCGCCGGTGAGGCTGTCGCCCGACCTGACCGCGTGCTGCACCGGCGCCGCGCCACGCCAGGCCGGGAGGACGGAGAAGTGCAGATTGATCCAGCCGTGCTCGGGCACTTCGAGCACATTGGCCGGCAGGAGACCGCCATAGGCGACCACCGCACAGGCCTCCGGCGCCAGCCTGCGCAGCTGCTCGAGGAACTCCGGATCCCGCGTCGAACCCGGCTTGAGGACGTCGAATCCCTCCGCCTCGGCGCGCTCAGCGACCGGCGACGGGTGGAGCTTGCGCCCCCGACCTGACGGCGCGTCGGGCCTGGTCAGCACCGCCAGCACGTCATGGTCGCTGGCCAGAACCGCTTCGAACGAGGGCAACGCGACATCGGGCGTACCCGCAAACAGCAACCGCACTAGTTGACTCCCCCTACAGTTCCCGTTATAGGGCGCGTCCCAAGGTGGCATGTGGGGAGAGCCGCACCTGTGGTGGCTCGGCACCTGCCCACTCCGCTTCCCGGATCAGCCGCAACGCATCCTTGCGAGCCTGCCGGTCCAACCGGTCGACGAACAGGACGCCGTCGAGGTGGTCCGTCTCGTGCTGGATGCAGCGCGCCAGCAGCTCCGACCCCTCGATCGTCACCGGCTCCCCGTGCATCGTGTACCCCTTCGCCACCACCTGCATCGCCCGAAGGCAGTCGAAACTGAAGCCGGGGATCGACAGGCAGCCCTCGGGCCCGAACTGTTCCTCCTCCGACAGCTCCAGCTGGGGATTGATGAGGTGACCCACCACGTCCTCGACGTTGTAGGTGAACACTCGCAGCCCCACGCCGATCTGCGGAGCCGCGAGGCCACTGCCCGGCGCCTCGAGCATCGTCTCGGTGAGATCGCGGACCAGGTTGCGCAGCTCCTTGTCGAAATCCGTCACAGGTTCGGCCGGCGTCCGCAACACCGGGTCACCGAACAGGCGGATGGGCTGGACAGCCACGCGGGTCTCCTTGATCTTCTGCCGACGGCGTCGCCGCCAGTCTACGGACAGCCGTCCGCATGCTGATCCACCCCGACCATGCCTACCCGTCCCACCCCGACCAGCGGGGCGAGTCGGGCGACTCCCTCGGAACAGGTCATCTAGGGTTTCGGGGTGCGATGGACGGTTCACGGGGAACGCCCGATCTACGAGAGTGAGTGGGTCCGCCTCACCCTGGCAGATGTGGAGCTTCCCGACGGTAAGCGCTTCGACCACCATGTCGTCCGTACGCCGAACGCCGGAGCGGGGGTTGTCGTCCACGACGAGAAGCGCGGCGTCCTGATGCTGTGGCGCCACCGCTTCATCACCGACACCTGGGGATGGGAGATCCCGGCAGGTCGCGTCGACCCGGGCGAGTCGGCCTCGGAAGCGGCGGCACGGGAGGTGCTGGAGGAGACAGGCTGGCGGCCACACGCGGTGCGCCCGCTGGTGACGTACCACCCGAGCAACGGGATCTCCGACCAGCGCTTCGACATCTTCGCGGCCAACGGTGCCCGTCACGTCGGCCCACCGACTGACCCGAGTGAGGCCGAGCGGATCGAGTGGGTGCCCCTCGACGACGTACGAAAGATCATCGCTGCGGGCCAGATGCGGGACGGGCTCTCCCTCACGTCCATCCTGTACGCCCTCGCCATCGGTTTCGGCTAGAGCCCAGCCACCTCGGCCCGCGCCCTCTCGCGCTCACACCCTCGTGTCGACCGACAACAGACCGGCACCGACGAGCTGACGGCGGAGCGTGGCGCCGTCGACGAACACCTCGGCCCGGATGCCGACCCCGCGGGCACCCACGACGTTGACCAGCAGGTCGTCGGTGTAGAACGTCGTGGCAGGCGTCAGATCGTGCCGCTCCAGCAGGAGCTGGTAGATCGCCGGATCGGGCTTGCTGACCTGTTCGACGCCGGAGACCACGGCACCGTCGAAGCCGCGAAGGAAGTGCCACCGCTCCAGCGTGATCTCCCACTTCTCGGCCGAGAAGTTCGTCAGCGCGTACGTCGGGACACCCGCGTCCCGGAGGTCGGTCAGGACCGCGACGGTCTCCTCGAAGACCCCCGCCACCATCTCCGGCCAGCGTTCGTCATAGGCACGGATCAGCTTCGCGTGATCAGGAAACCTCGTCGTCAGGTCCGCCACGGCTTCTGCCCAGGTGCGGCCGGCGTCCTGCTCGGCGTTCCACGCCGGTGTGCAGACCTCGGACAGGAACCGCTCTACGCTCTCCTCGTCCGGCAGGAGGGACCGGTAGAGATGCCTGGGATTCCAGTCGAGCAGGACGCCGCCCACGTCGAAGACGACGGCCTCGATGGACTCGTGGGACCCAGTGGACTCGCGTGACCCGATGGACTTGTGGGATGGGGGCGGTTGGCGCGACTCACTCACACCTGCCGACCCTATCGAGGCTCAGCCGAAGACCATCGGGTCGATCTGGATCCGCGCGGTTCCCGCCAGCTTCCGCGCGCTACGGGACGCCTGAGCCGTCTTGAGTGCCTCCGCCAGCTGGACGCCGTCGCGGCGAGGCGTACGGACCACCAGGCGAACGCCATCGTCCTCCCCGTGCGGAACCGGACCGAGCACCTCAGCGCGCGGCGGAAGCTCCGCGAACTCCGCGAGCTCACTCACCGCCGCAGGGTCACCGACCACGACGGCGAGCCGGACGGTTGGAGGGAAACCGGCTATCCGGCGGTCCGCGAGCTCCCGCTCAGCGTGGACCACCGGGCTCCACCGGACGAGCGCCTGGATCGCGGGCACGCTCGGCTCGCCCATCACCACGACGGCTCCGCCCAGGTCGGCCGGGCGGACGAGCGCCGCGGCGTTGAGCCAGCGACGCAGTGTCTCCTCGCCCGCGCGCAGGTCGGCTCGGGCCAACGCCAGCCAGGTGTCGAGCAACAGGGCCGCCGCGTAACCGTCGGTCGGCAGCGGCTCCGCACCCGGCGTCGCCACGACAAGTGCGGGTTCTGGCCCTACCGACTCCAGGACCTTTTGCCCACCCGACGTACGCACGGGCACCCGGGGAAAGGCCCGGCCCAGTTCCTCGGCCGTACGCCGTGCGCCGATGACGGGAGCGCGCAACTGCGTCCCTTCACAGGTCGCGCAGCGCCACGCGACGGCGGGCCGACCGCACCACCCACACGCCGGTGTCTCCTGGCCGCCGCTCAGCTGGACCGGTCCCGCACACCGCACGCACCGCGCG
>JBOHED010000376.1:0-15134 GCA_050700915.1 Actinopolymorphaceae bacterium
CTCGTGCAGGAGCTTGGCGACCGGCTCGGCGTTGGCGGCGAGGATCTGGCTCCACAACTCGGGATCGCCGGCGGCGATCCGGGTGACGTCGCGAAGCCCTTGTCCGGCGAGGACCAGGTGGTCGTCGGCGGCGGTGGTGAGGAGTCCGGCCACCACCGAGGACGCGACCTGCGGCAGATGGGAGATCAGCGCGACCGCCTCGTCGTGCTCGGCGGGACTCATGGGTACGGCGAACGCCCCACATGTCGCGGCTAGGCCTTCCACCGTGGCGACCGCCTCCGGCCGGCTGGACGGGTGCGGGGTCACCGCCCAGGCACGACCGTCGAAGAGGTCCGCCCGCGCGGCGAGCGGCCCCGACTGCTCGCTGCCGGCCATCGGATGCCCGCCGACGTAGCGGTCCAGCGACGTGCTCGCTGCCGCGACCGCGGCGACCGCGGCCGCTTTCACGCTGCCGAGGTCGCTGACGGTCGCGGCCGGGAACCGGTCCAGGGCGTCGGCGATCACGGCACCGAGGGCCGTGGGTGGTACGCCGACCACGACCAGGTCGGGCGGGTCATCGTCCGATCGAGCCGGAGCGCCCGCGCCGAGCGACACGGCCACGCGTACATGCGCAGGGTCGACGTCCTCGAGGAACACCTCGACACCCGCCCGGGTCAGCGCCAGGCCCACCGAGGTGCCCATCAGCCCGGCACCGACGACGAGGACGCGGCTCGGCGGGCGTGAGCTCATGGCTGTCCTGCGGCGGGCGCGGTCGCTTCGTCGGGGACGGCATAGACGTGCGAGAGGTCCCTGCGCAGCGCCGCCGCGCCGTGGAGGTAGACGTGGGTGATCTCGTCGCGACTCAGTGCGGTCTCGACGTGGGCCATCAGCCGGATCACCCGGGGCATCCCGCCACCGATCTCGAGCTCGCGCGCACACAGCAACGGGACGTCGGTCATGCCCATCAGCCGGGCGGCATAGGCGGGGAACTCCGAGTGCACGTCCCCCGTCGCCGTGAACACGATGCTGATCAGGTCGTCGTCCGCGAGATCGTTGGTACGCAGGACTTCCTTCACGAGTTCGGCCACGCGCTCGAGCAGATGCTCGCGCTCGTCGATCTCGAGCTGGGTCGCTCCCCGGACTGCCCGGACCGGCACGGTGAGATCCTTCCGTCCACTGTGAGTCGAATGGTCGACGTACGCCTGGGAAAGGCGCCGACGAAAGGCACCGGTAACGCGGCATTTGTCCCTGTGCCGACGCCTGTCGTCGGGGTCACCCTATCCGCGCTGGGTGGCGCCCCTCCTCACAGGGCGACCCAGCCTCACAGGGCGACCCAGCCGGCCCGGATCTCCCAGTGGCGGCCGGACTCCAGGTGGGACACGATCGCGCGTTCCAGGGTGGTACGCCTGGACAGCTCGCCGATCGCGGGGTTGATCTTCCTGAACACGAACTGGAACACGTCGTTGTCGCCGACCCGTCCGCCGGGGACGAGCCGGAAGCGCCGCTGGAACCGGACGATGTTGGAGTCGGCCGGGAGGTACTCCGCGAGCTGCGGGTCCAGCAGCCACGACGAGCAGACGGCGTAGCGGTAGCCCTCCTCCGGGAAGTGCCGGTCGTAGAACTCCCGCGCCCGCCGGAACGACTCCTCGCACGCCTGGTCCGTCATCGGACCGGACTCCGGGATGTGGACGCCGAGGGCGGTGTCACCACGCCCGAACGGAGCCTCCGTCGCGGCGATCGCCTCGTCGTCGAAGGTGATGGTCCCCCGGTTGAACTGCAGCCGTCCCATGTCGTAGATCAACCCGCGGAAGTGCAGAGAGAACCAGAACTGCACGTCGAGCCCGCCGACTCCGTGGATTCGGCGGTAGATCGCGATCTGGCGGCCGAGGTCGGCGAAGGTCGCCCAGCTCACGTCGGCCGGGATGCCGCGTTCCTCGTGATAGCGCAGCACGGTGGGGATCGCGGCCAGCAGGACGTGGACGTAGAAGAACCGGCCCTTCGCACCAAGGCCCGCCGGCAGGTGTGGCCAGCGCAGCCAGTCCCACTGCAGATCGCCCATGCTGGTCTCCAGCAGCCGGTGGCACCGCTGTAGCAGCCACCAGAGCTCGGGATCGGTCGCGGCGGACGGGCGGGTCGCGATGATCTCCGCGGCATCGTCGGGGAGTACGCCGATGCGGCGCAACAGGCCGTCGATCTCGGCAAGATCGGGGAGCGGAACCTCCTTCGCCGGCGCGGGTATCCGGGCCAGCTCGGCCACCCAGTCGGCATGCTCCTGCCCAGAACCGAGCAGCGCGACCAGCGCGGGGGCATCAACGTCGGTATTCAAGCGACTGCCACCTCCGTAGATCTCTACCTGCGGCGCGGGATGACCGGCATCGGAGACCACCGATGTGCTCGGCCGTCGGCCCGCCCGACCACCGAACCAGATTTGACCCACCGAACGCCACCCGGGGACAGCCCGTAAATCGGTTGCCGCTGCCGGCTGGTCAGTGGAGAGGATGAGCGCATGCCCACGGCCTTCGTACCCTCCCTGGAGCTCAACGCGGGGTTCTACCGGGAGGTCGTCGCGCCCCTGGTCGGGTCCCGCTCACATGCCGCCGCCCTGCTCGGCTGGGGATCCGACATCCTCGGCTACGACACCGAACGCTCCACCGACCACGGGTGGGGACCCCGGCTGCAGATCTTCGTGGCCGACCACAACGTCCAAGCCGTACGCCAGACGGTCGAGGCAGGGCTGCCGGAGGAGTTCCGGGGTTGGCCGGTCCACTACGGCTGGGACAACGTCGAGGTGACCTCCCGCGTCGACGTCCTGACCCTCGGCGACTGGCTGGTCGGACAACTCGGGTTCGACCCTCGTGGCGGCATGACCCCTGTCGACTGGCTGACCGTCTCCCAGCAGCAGGTGCTCGGGGTGGTGCGCGGCGCGGTCTACGCCGACCCGGCTGGCGAGCTTGCAGCGGTCCGGGAGTCGCTGCGCTGGTTCCCGCACGAGGTCTGGTTGTGGGTCCTCGCCTCCCAGTGGGCCCGCCTCGGCCAGGAGGTCGCGTTCGTCGGACGTACTGCCGAGGTGGGCGACGAGCTGGGTTCCCGGCTGTTGGCCGGTCGGCTGGTCCGCGAGCTGATGTGCCTGGCGTTCCTGCTCGACCGGGAGTACTGGCCCTACACCAAGTGGTTCGGTACGGCGTTCTCGCGGCTGCCTTTGGCAGGTGAGGTCGGGCCGATGCTGGAACGGGTCCTGGCGGCGGGCGACTATCCCACGCGCGAGCAGGCGCTGGTGGATGCGTACGCCATGCTGGCGAAGCGGCACAACGCCACCGGTGTCACCGCGGAGGTCGATCCGGGAATCCAGACGTTCTTCAGTCGGCCGTACCGCGTGATCTTCGCCGACCGGTTCGCCGAGGCGTGCCAGGCGGCCCTCACCGACCCGTGGCTGAAGGCGCTGCCGCTGGTCGGCTCCGTGGACCAGTTCGCCGACTCGACCGACGTGCTCTCGTCAGCCGAACGGACCCATCACCTTCGCGACTTCTACGCCCGTCTCTGATCCTCGTCCCCTTGCTCTCACAGGGATCACCTCGGTTCGTAGGCGACGTCGGAGAAGGCCACGCCGTCGGAGCTGACGTGGACGCGGTATCCCATGATGGTGCCGTTGCAGTTCACGTCCTGGCGTGGCGTGTAGACGAGGCATGGGCGAACTCCGGTACGTCGTCGTTGATCGGATCTCGCCTGTTGGCCTCGCGGATGAGGTCGAAGTACTGCCTCGCGCCCGACACCGCTGATCCCGTCTGGACCTGGATCGCGTTGTCCCCACCACCCGGACAAGTAGCGCGGTTATAGTCCGAGCACCGGTCGACGCAACAGGGAGAACCGTGATGTCGGCACAACCTGCGGTTACCCCTCGGCCCAGCAACCGGAAGCGATCGACCTTGACGCTCGCGTCCGTCGTTGTGGTCACCGTCGCGGCGGCATGGCTGGTGTTCACTTCCGCGTACGCACCGTTGTCGTCGGGTTCCTACTCCGGGCCGAGGAGTCGATCGGTCAAGCTGCTGACCGATGGTGTCGAGCCGACGCGGTACATCATCGACGGCCCGGTCGGACAGCGCGCCCGCTTCAACTTCGACCTGCGGAACGACGGGTCGGTTGCCGTCCGTGTCCACGGATTGACGCGAGAAGGTTGGTACGGGATCAAGGAAGTCGGATGGGTGCCCAAGGGGGGCAACGGCGAGGTGATGGGCGGATATGCGAAGGACGTGCGCCCCTTCCCTGTCACGATCGGGCCGAACGACTACGTTGTGTTGTGGGTGACCGTGACCAAACCCCGCTGCCAGGAAGGCATGCAGGCACCTGTCGAGCACATTCCGTTGAGGTGGTCTGTGCTCGGCCGAGACAGGGTCTACAACCTGGATCTGCAGGAGGTAGGTGAGGGGTGGGAGATCGCGCTGTGCCACCCACCTGAGGCACTCGAACACGTGTGGTCCATCGACTGATTCCGGCGATCTGCGCGGCGTACGGACGCCACGCCACTGGAACGTGTGTGCTAGCCGAGAATCTGTGCGACCTCCCGCGCGATCTGCAGGTCCTCGCGCGCTGAGACGACCAGGCAGTGCACCGGCGAACCCGTCGCGCTGATGTCCGCATCCCCTTCGGTGTCGGTGTTGCGCACCGAGTCGACGCCGAGACCGAGGAAGCCGAGCCCCTCGACCGCACCCGCGCGGATCGCCGGAGCATGCTCGCCTACCCCGCCGGTGAACGCCACGACGTCCAGACCCGACAGGCTCACCGCCATTGCGGCGATCCCCGCCCGCAACCGGTGCAGATAGACCTCGATCGCCAGGCGGGCGGCGGCATCGCCGTCGCCCGCACGGGTGAGCACCTGGCGCATGTCCGGCGTGCCGGCGAGGCCGGCCAGGCCGGAGCGGTGCTCCAATCCGTCGTCGAGCGCGTCGACGTCGATCTCTCCCTGCCGCAGGAGCCACACCAGCAGCCCGGGGTCGACGTCGCCGGACCGGCTCGCCATCACCAACCCCTCCAGCGGAGTGAATCCCATCGTCGTGTCGACGCTGTCCCCTCCCCGCACCGCGCAGAGCGACGCGCCCGCTCCCAGATGACAGACGACGGTCCGCAGGCCATCGACCGGGCGCCCGACCAGATCCGCCGCGCGGCGCGAGGCGTACGCATGGGACAGGCCGTGGAATCCGTACCTGCGCACGTGGAAGCCGGCGCACTCCCGCCACGCTGCAGGGAGGGCGTAGGTCGTGGCGGCGGGTGGGAGGGTGGAGTGGAAGGCGGTGTCGAAGCAGGCAACGGAGGGGACGCCGGGGAGCAGGCGCGCGACCAGGTCGATACCGGCAAGAGCGGCCGGCTGGTGCAGCGGAGCCAGCGGGACCAGGGCTTGGATTTGGGTGCGTACGCCGCCGTCGATGCGTACGGGCCCGGTGAATACCCCGCCACCGTGCACGACCCGGTGGCCGACCGCCTCAGGGGTGTCCCACTCGTCGAGGACCGATTCCAGTTCGGCCGCCCTCGAGTCGCCACCCGAGTCGCTGCTCGACGCGTCGACCTGATGACTCGCACGGAGCCTCCCGCCGTCGAGGAGGGCGAGCTTCAGCGTTGCCGACCCGGCGTTGACGACGAGAACCCGCATCGGAACTAGAGCCTTCTCACACCTGCGCCGACGGCCAGCGCCAGTCGCGGATGGTGGGCGCGTCCTCGCCGTGCTCACGGGTGTACGCCCGGGCCCGGAGCCTGGCGTCCATCATCTGTTGCCGCAGCTCCGCAGCCCGGATCGCCAACCCTGGTACGCGATCGATCACGTCCATGACCAGGTGGTACCGGTCGAGGTCGTTCAGCATCACCATGTCGAACGGCGTGGTCGTCGTCCCCTCCTCCTTGTAGCCACGGACGTGGATGTTGTCGTGGTTGGTTCGCCGGTACGTGAGCCGGTGGATCAGCAGCGGGTAGCCGTGGAAGGCGAAGATCACCGGCCGATCCGTCGTGAAGAGGGCGTCGAACTCCCGGTCGGGAAGTCCGTGTGGATGCTCGCTCGCCGGCTGCAGACGCATCAGGTCGACGACGTTGACGACGCGGACCGCGAGTGAGGGAAGGTGCTGACGCAGCAGGTCGGCGGCGGCGAGCGTCTCCAGGGTGGGTACGTCGCCGGCGCAGGCGAGCACGACATCGGGAATTCCGCCGCGGTCGTTGCTCGCCCAGTCCCAGATGCCGATCCCACGGGTGCAGTGCTCCACAGCTTCGTTCATCGACAGCCAGTCGGGTGCGGGATTCTTGCCGGCGATGACGACGTTGACATAGTTCCTGCTGCGCAGGCAGTGGTCGGCGGTCGAGAGCAGGGTGTTGGTGTCCGGGGGCAGGTAGACGCGCACGATCTCCGACTTCTTGTTGGCCACGTGGTCGAGGAAGCCCGGGTCCTGGTGGGAGAAGCCGTTGTGGTCCTGTCGCCAGACGTGGGACGACAGCAGATAGTTGAGCGAGGCGATCGGCCGCCGCCATGGGATCTGCCGGGTGACCTTCAACCACTTCGCGTGCTGGTTGACCATCGAGTCGACGATGTGGATGAACGCCTCGTAGCAGTTGAAAAGGCCGTGCCGCCCGGTCAGCAGGTAGCCCTCGAGCCAGCCCTGGCACAGATGCTCAGACAGCACCTCCATCACCCGACCGTCGGGAGCCAGGTGGTCGTCGCCGGGGACGATCTCGGCTCCCCAGGTGCGGTCGCTCGCCTCGAACACCGCCGACAGCCGGTTCGACGCCGTCTCGTCCGGACCGAACAGCCGGAACGTCGTCGGGTTGTCCCGCAGCACGTCACGCAGCCAGGTGCCGAGCACCTTGGTGGGCGCGTTGTCGACAGCGCCGGGTGTAGGCACGTCCACGCCGTACGCACGAAAGTCCGGCAGCCTGAGGCCGTGCAGCAGAACGCCGCCGTTGGCGTGGGGGTTGGCGCTCATCCGCCGCTCCCCTGTCGGAGCCAGCGCGGCCAGCTCGGCGCGCAGGCCGCCGGACGCATCGAACAGCTCCTCCGGCCGGTAACGCCGCATCCACTCCTCGAGCGCGGCGAGGTGCTCGGGGTTCGTGCGTACTTCCGACAGCGGCACCTGATGGGAGCGGAACGTCCCCTCGACCGGTACGCCGTCGACCTCGCGGGGACCGGTCCAGCCCTTGGGCGTCCGCAGCACGATCATCGGCCACCGCGGCAACTCGCGACGGTCACGCCGCCCGTCCCGGGCCCGGCGCTGGATCGCGACGATCTCGTCGTACGCCCGGTCGAGTGTCGCGGCGAGCTGGTCGTGCACCTGCGCGGGATCCTCACCCGCCACGACGTACGGCCGGTAGCCGTGGCCCTCCAGCCTGTGCAGCAGGTCAGCCTCGGGTATCCGCGCGAGCACCGTGGGGTTCGCGATCTTGTAGCCGTTGAGGTGCAGGACCGGCAGGACGACACCGTCCCGGGCCGGGTCGATGAACTTGTTGCTGTCCCAGCTCGCCGCCAGCGGCCCCGTCTCGGCCTCGCCGTCACCGATCACGCAGCACACCAGGAGATCGGGGTTGTCGAACGCCGCACCGTACGCATGGACCAGCGAGTACCCCAGCTCGCCACCTTCGTGGATGGAGCCGGGCGTCTCCGGCGCGACATGGCTGGGTATCCCGCCCGGAAACGAGAACTGCCGGAAGAGTTGCCGCAGCCCCGCCACATCGCGTGACACGTGCGGGTAGACCTCGGAGTAGGTCCCCTCGAGGTAGGCGTTCGCGACCAGCCCGGGTCCGCCGTGCCCTGGTCCGGTCACAAACATCGCCGACACGTCGTGGGACCGGATCAGCCGGTTCAGGTGGGCGTAGACCAGGTTGAGCCCCGGTGTGGTCCCCCAGTGGCCGAGCAGCCGCGGCTTCACGTGCTCCGGGCGTAGCGGCTCACGCAGCAACGGGTTGTCGAGCAGGTAGATCTGACCAACCGAGAGGTAGTTCGCCGCACGCCAGTAGGCGTCGAGCAGTCCCCGCTCGGACGGTGAAAGGACGTTCGGCGATTCTTCGGCACGAGCGCTCATCACGGACCTCCCGGTCGGGGTCACCCTCGAGGCAGGTTCCCCGCTGTCGTGGTCACGAAACGGTCCTGAACCGGCGGTTCGCCGTAGTTGGTCGGTCAACCTCGGACGGCCGCGTTGACGCGCCACCTGGGTGCGGGTTTCACTCAGGCAGCCCACCAGGAGGTCGCCGTCATGAGTCGCCTTACCCGGTTGGGATCTGCGGTCATCGCGGGTCTCTGCATGCTCGTCGCGACGCTTCATCTACCGGCCGCCTCGGCCGCCTCACCCGAGGCCGCGACCGACGCCGCGTCATCCCGCACCTGCACGGGCTCGCCCCCCGGGCGCAACTGGAAGCTGACGTGGCACGACGAGTTCGCGACGTCGCGGCTCGACCGCTCCAAGTGGAACACCGTCATGGACTTTCCGGGCCGGGCAGGCGGGCACTACCACAACGGTTCGTACGGGAGTTACGCACTCGACGAGAACATAGTCCTGCGCGAGGGACACCTGAACCTCATCGCGAACGACAAGCCGGTCGTGGGCGACGACCCGCCCGGCACGTACGCCTACTCCGAGGGATTCATGTCCTCACATGACTTGTTCTACCAGGCGTACGGCCACTGGGAGATCTGCGCGAAGTATCCCGCCGGGCGCGGCCTGTGGCCGGCGTTCTGGCTGGTGCCGCAGGACCGCAGCTGGCCGCCGGAGTTCGACATCGCGGAGTGGTTCGGCGGCAACGAAGGGCTGCACCAGGGCATCGCCACCGGCCAGTGGCCCGACGTCGCCTGGCACAGCCAGTGGACCTACAGCCCGGCACCGACGACCGGTTGGCACACGTACGCCCTGCAGTGGGAGCCCGGGCGCGCGGCGTTCTTCATCGACGGCGCTCGGACCGCCGTGTTCGACGGTTCGTTCGTTCCCGACAAGCCGATGTACGTCATCCTCAACAGCGGGGTCTGGGTCAACGACGACCGGGGCGGGCCACCGGACGCGAGCACGGTCTTCCCGAACGCCTTCGAGGTCGACTACGTACGCGTCTACCAGCGCCGCTGACGCCTCCACCGGCCCGCGGACAGCGTGGTTGGAGGTCAGTGTTCGAGACGCGTCCGTCCTCCGAGGACTGTGGCGCGTTACCGCTTGGCCGCCATCCGGGCCGCGTGCTCGGCGAGCAGTGTCGCCGTCGCGCTCGGGTAGGTGATGCGCAGGCCGTCGTAGTCGGGGTAGAGCGTCCCGTCGTCCTGGAGCCCGGTGAGCAGCCAGAACTGGTCGCCGGCCCCACCCTCCTCCTCGACCGCGCCGGTCCACGCCGCGTAGAGCGCGTCCCGGATCGTCTGGTCCCCGATGCCGTACTCCTCGATGACCACCGGCTTGCCGAGCTTCCGTCCGTCGCGGATGTGGTCCCGGATCCACGGCTCGCCCCAACCGGGAGCCTGTCCCCACGCCTCCGGGTAGAGGTGCACGGTCCCGTAGTCGACGGCGGGCAGGGCGGTGAGCCGCTTCCAGGCCACACCCTCCCAGTCGGAGTACGGATAACTCTCGTGGCTCGGGATCCCGTAGAACCCCTCGTCGCCGACCGCCACGAGTTGGCTCGGGGCCAACGACTTCACGAGCCGGCTCATCTCGTCGGCCCACTCGACCAACGTGTCACCGGACTTGTCGGACTGGCAGCGTGGCTCGTTGGCGAGCTCCCACGTCATGACCGTCGGGTCCTGCGTGTTCGGCATCCCCGTGTAGCGGTTCCGTCGCTTCAGGACGTGTCGCACCCAGGCGCGGTAGCAGTCCTTGATGTCCGTACGCCGGAAGAAGTCGTCGTGCTCGGCATCGAACCAGGTGGCGTACTGCGGGATGCCACCGAAGTCTGGCCAGTTGTTCGTCAGCGTCACGATCAGGCGGAGGCCGAGTTGCCCGGCCTTCCACACGGTGTAGTCGATCCGGTCGAAGCTCTCCTCGTCGTAGCGGAAGGGCTCCGGCTGGATCGCGACATCCTCCTGGCCCGCGCCGTCCATGAACGTGTCGACCCGGATCGCCCGCAGGCCCATCGCCGCCGCGGCGCCGAGAGCGTCATCGATCATGAAGTGCGACTTGTAGTGCAGGTAGTAGGTGTTGGTGCCAGCGAAGCGCCAGGGGTGCTGGCCCGCGTAGAAGCGGCCCCGGTGCGCGGTCACGAAGGCCCGATTCCGTTCTCCGGTGGCGTGAGCCGTGCGGGTGGCGTCGGCCGCGGCAGACGAGCCGGCGGCCAGGAACGCCGAACCGAACGCGACACCTGCGGTGCCTGCCCTACCAAGGAACTGCCGTCGTGTGGTCATGTGCTGAGTATCCGGGCGCGACCGAGCCGCGTCATCACGCATGGTCTCTGAGACCCTGACCAGCCTTGGACCAGCCACGGGCCTCGGTCGCGTGCACCCCTGGCTAGAGTGCCTTCGCCAGGTCGACCAGTCGGGCGGCCAGGACCGATACCAGGTGGTCGAGCCACACCTCGCCGTGCTCCGCGGTGGCATGTGCCGGCTGGTCGGTGAATCCGTCCTGCTCGTGCCAGGACGCCTGCCGATGGATCTCGAGACCCTCGACCGCCGGTATCTCCGGCACGACTGGCCGCTCCACCCGGTCGTCCACCCAGTGTGGCGCGACCGCCAGGACGAGGGACGTCTCGAATCCACCGGCGTGACCGGGCAACGGAGTAGCGCCGAGGTCCGCGCCGGCGGCGGCATCCCAGTAGTCGGTGTAGGCGACCGCGACCGGCGTACGCACCGATGCCGCGGCGGCCGCGGCCGAGCAGATCCCCCGGTTGCCGCCATGGCCGTTGACCAGGACGAGCCGCCGCCCGCCACACTCGCCGACGGACCGTACGAGGTCGAGCAGGATCGCGAGCAGCGTCTCCGGCGTCAGCGACAAGGTGCCGCCGAACGGCAGGTGATGGTCGGACGCGCCGAACGGCAGCGTGGGCGCCAGGACGAGCTCGCGTGGCGACGACTCCGCGGCGACTGCGGCCGCCCGCTCTGCGGCGGTCGCGGCGAGCAGCGCGTCGGTGCCGGTCGCGAGGTGCCGGCCATGTTGCTCGGTCGCCCCGATCGGGAGGACGACAAGAGCCTCGGGGAGCAGCGTGGTGAGGCGTTCCCTGGTCAGTTCGGCCCATCGCAGCATGCTCATGGTCTCGACCTCGCCCGCTCGCCTCAGTCGCCGTCGTCGCCGTCATAGTCGCCGTCGGAGCCGCTGTCTGAGCTGCGGTCCCCCTCGCCCTTGCCCTGTCGACCGCCGTCGCCGGAGAAGCTGTTGTCGAACAGCGTGGCGAGGGGTCCATCCAGTGGAAGGTCGCTGTCCTGGAATCCCCTGGTCAGATCCTTGTTCAGGTCACGCAGCTCTCTGTCCACCCGTCGGTCGTCACCCTCGGCCTGAGCCCGGAGGGCGTCGTCGATGGTGTCGCGCAGGTCGTCGGCCACGTCCTGTTCGATCACGTCGTCAGCGGCCAGTGTCGCCAGGGTCTGGTCGAGTTGCTGGAGCCACTCCGACGATCCGTAGCCCGGGTCTGCGGGAACGTCCTCGGTGGTCGCCGGCGACTCGTTCGATGGCGACTTGGAGGTCTTCGGGCTCGATTTCGGGGCCTGCGAGCTGGTCGGGCTGTCCGCGAACAGGTCCCCCTGTGCACGCAACTTCAGCAGGGACCAGGCCAGCGCGGCAACCAGGAGAGCGACCGCGAGCAGGACGAGAGCGGTCCGCAACCCTCGGCGACCACCACCACGACCGCGACCGCGGTCTGCTCCGTCGGAACCGGGGCCGCGATCGGGAGGCTCCGGTGGGCCGTCGATCCGGAACTGCCGCGTCGTGCCCGTGCCGGAGCCACCCGCGCCCGCGACGTCGGAGCCCCATGCTGAGGTCGAGGGGGCCCGCTGGTTCGACGACACCGGCTGGGCGGCCGGGTCCGGCCTGGCGGGTGCGTCGGGCATCCGCAGGGCGGGCGTCACCATGGTGGGCGCCCCGGCCGCTGCCTCCGGGTCGACCTCGGCTTCAGCCCGTGCGGCGTTCGCCGCGCCCGCAAGGGCGGCCCGCACGGTCGCGGCGTCCGCCGGTCGGTTGGCTGGATCCTTGGCGAGCAGGCTGAAGATGAGTGACTCGAGGTCAGCGGGTACGTCTGGGCGCAGTCGGGTGACCGGTTCGGGCTCGGTGTAGAGGTGGGCGTACATCACCTCGGTAGGTCCGCCGACGAACGGCGTACGACCGGCGAGCAGTTGGTAGAGAACACATCCCAGGGCGTAGAGATCGGTGCGGGCGTCGGCATCGGTCCCCCGTGCCTGCTCCGGTGCGATGTAGGCGGCCGTGCCCACGATCGTGCCGGTCCGGGTCAGTCGGGTCGACGCCTCGTCGAGCACCCGGGCGATCCCGAAGTCGACGACCTTCAGGGTGCCCTCGCGGGTGCGTACGAGGTTGCTCGGCTTGACGTCGCGGTGCACGACGCCCGCGGCGTGGGCAGCCATCAACCCCGCGGCGGCCTGCGCACCGAGATCGCGGACGTCAGCGATCGGCAGTGGACCGTTGTCGGCGAGTTCCTCGGCGAGCGTGTGGCCCTCGAGCAGTTCCATGACGAGGTAGGAGGCACCGAGCCATTCACCGACGTCGAAGATGGCGACGACATTGGGGTGGCTGAGCTGGGCGGCGGACCGCGCCTCCCGGACGAAGCGCTTCTTGTCGGCGGCGTCGGTGAGTCCGGCACGGAGGAGCTTCACGGCGACGGGCCGGCCGAGGGTCGTGTCGAAGGCACGCCACACCTCCCCCATGCCCCCGCGGCTGAGCAGTTCGTCGAGCCGGTAGCGACCGACCGACGTGCCCACCATCGCCGAATCCAGGTTCACAACTTCCTCCGTCGCACCATCGATGACCGGCAGCAGCGTACGCAGGACTGCCCCCAGGTCGCCAACGCCCGGCCACGCCAGACGGGGCGTCGCTCACCCGCGGTTCGGTGACCGTCATGTGCCAGTACGACGTGGCGCGGTTCCCTCAACGCCCGGAGAGTGGCCGAAACCGGCCACGCGGTCGACCTGCCGGAGCGTCTTCCGGCGCGGATGGGAGCTCCCGCATCGTCCGTAGCGGCGACAGCAGCACCGGCAGGAACGCGAGGCTGCCGCCCACCGCGCCGATCACCAGGGTCGTCCGCGCACCCAGAACGCTGCCGAGTACGCCGCCCAGGATCGCGCCGATCGGCTGCGTACCCCAGACGAGGAACCGCATGGTGGCGTTCATCCGCCCGAGCAGCCGATCCGGCGTGACGGCCTGGCGAAAACTCACCTGCGTGACGTTGTAGACGACGACCCCGACCGCGAAGACTCCACCGCCTGCCGCCGCCAGCCAGACCCGCCACCCCGGCTCGGCGAGCGGGGCGAGCAGGGCGAACGGTGACGAGCAGCCCACCGAGAGCCAAATCGCCGGACCCTGGCCGACCCAGGCGGCGAACGGCCGCGCCAGGAAGGCACCCGCGACGCCCCCGATGCCGGCGACGCTGAGAACGAGGCCGATCACACCGGCCTCCAGGCCCAGGTCGCGGCGGAGGAAGAAGATCAGCATCGCACCGGTGGCGGCGCTGCAGAGGTTTGCCGAACCCGTGCATGCCGCGATCGACCGGAGCAGCCGGTGTCCCAGCACGAACCGCAGTCCTTCACCGATGTCGCGCACCAGATGGGTGTCGGGCAGATGCGGCCGCTCCTCGCGCTTGCTGATGCGTACGACGAACAACGCCGACAACGCAAGCGCCACCGCTTCGGCGAGCAACGCGACCGGCGCCGTGACCACCTGGATCAGGGATCCGGCCACCCCCGGGCCGCCGACATGGGAGAGGGCCCGGACGGACTCGAGCCTGGAGTTTCCTTCCACGAGGTTGGCGCGGCCGACGAGGTGCGGCAGGTAGCTCTGGTACGCCACGTCGAAGAACACGGTGAGGATCCCGTGGAGGAGCGCAACGGCGTAGAGGTGCCAGATCGTCAGCGCGCCCGCCCACCACACGGCCGGGACCGACACCAGCAGGACCGCACGTCCGACGTCGCCGGCGACGAGAACGCGACGGCGCCGCATCCGGTCCACCCAGGCGCCCGCCGGCAATCCCACGAGCAGAAATGCCGCGGTCGTGAGGGCGGCCAGGACGCCGACCTCGAACTCGCTCACCGTCAACGTCTCCACAGCGACGAGCGGCAGGGCCAGGAAGCTGACCTGGTACCCGAACTGGCTCACCGTCGTGGCGGCGAACAGCCGGCGGAAGTCGCGGTCGAGCAACAGGCCGAACCGGACGCGATCTCGTGGCATGGCCGTGATCGTGGCGGACTGATTGGGATTCGTCAATCACTCGCGCCATATCCTGGCCGCCATGACCGTCCGGCGACGTCCCGCGACCGAAGCGGAAGCCCGCGCACTGGCCTCAGCGGTCCGGCTGCGGATCCTGCGCCTCTGCCTCGACCGCCCGCTCACCAACAAACAGATCGCCGAACGGCTGGGAGCCAATCCGGCGACGACCCTGCTTCACGTCCGCACCCTCGTCGCGACCGGTTTCCTCGACCCGCAGGAACCCCGGCGCGGGACGCGAGGCGCCCGCGAGGTGCCCTACCTCGCCACCGGCAAGTCGTGGACGCTCGACGTCAGCGAAGTGCCGGGACCCGCGCAGGGTCTGCAGGCGATGATCGACGCGTTCCTGGGCGAGGTCGAGGGCGCACTGACCGAGGAGCCGGGACAGATCCGGGCCAGCCGACTCGGCCTCCGCCTGACCAGCAAGGAACGCGACGAGCTCGACGCACGCATCAACGCCCTGCTGGAGGAGTTCAGGGCGCGTGAGCCCGGGCGTCACGCCGAGGCGTACTCCCTGTTCTACGCGCTGCATCCCGACCTCACGCGGGACTCCTAACTCCCCTACAACTCCACGAGGTCGAGCAGGACGCGGAGCTCCTGCTGCGTGAGCGGTCGTAGCGTCCCCGGCCGCAGGTCGCCGAGCTTCACCGGGCCGACGGACGTACGCACCAGCCGGCGTACCGGATGCCCGACCTCGGCAAGCATCCGCCGGACGATGTGCTTGCGCCCCTCGTGGAGCACCAGCTCGACCAGTGCCCGCCCTTCGAAGCGCTGGACGACCCGGAACGCATCGGCGCGCGCCACACC
>JBOHED010000377.1:0-17574 GCA_050700915.1 Actinopolymorphaceae bacterium
AGGACGTACGCAGGACCAAGCCTGACCCGGCGCTCTACCAGGTCGCGGTCGAAGCACTGGGTGTGCCGCCGGAGCGGGCCATCGCTCTGGAGGACTCCCCCAACGGCCTGGCGGCGGCGAGGGCGGCCGGGCTTTCCTGCGTCGTCGTCCCCAACGCGATGACCAGGCAACTCCCCCTCCATGACGCCGACATGGTGCTGTCCTCGTTGGCCGACATGCCCCTGGCCGAACTGCTCCGTAGCGTTGCCGCGTCGGGCTGATCGTCCACCGCTACGAGAGGAGAGGCGGATGCTCGTCGATGTCCCCCGCCTGGACGGTGCCCGCGTGACGGTGATGGGCCTCGGCCTGTTCGACGCGGGAGTCGGCGTGACGAAGTACCTCTGCCGGTCGGGCGCCAGGGTGGCCGTCACGGATCTGAAACCCACCGAGGTGCTGCGGGAGTCGATCGCCGAGCTTGCCGGCTGGCCGGTCGAGTTCCATCTGGGCGAGCACCGGGAGGAGGACTTTCGTCAGGCAGACCTCGTGGTCGCGAGTCCAGGCGTACCGCTGGATTCTCCCTGGCTGTCGCTCGCGCCCGCCGTCGACACCGAGCTGAACCTGTTCGTGAAGCTGTGCCGGGCGCGGACGATCTACGGCATCACCGGCTCCAACGGCAAGACGACCACGACCACGCTCATCTCCAGGATCCTCGAGCGCGGGCCGCGGCGGGTCTGGCTCGGCGGCAACATCGGGATCTCGCTGCTCCCGGTCGTCGACGAGATCGCGCCCGAGGATGTCGTGGTCCTCGAACTGTCGAGCTTCCAGCTGGAGGCTCTGGACGCGACCCGCCGTAGCCCGCAGGTCGCGGTCGTCCTCAACATCACGCCCAACCACCTCGACCGCCATGGCTCGATGGACCGGTACGTCGCCGCCAAACGCGCCATCGTGGCCCACCAGCGCGACGAGGATGTGCGGGTGCTCAACGCCGATGATCCGGTCGTCCGGGCTTTCGCGGGAGGCAGCACCAGGTGGTTCGGTGCGAGCGATGACGGCGCCAGTGGCACGTGGATCCGCGGTGAGTCGATCCACCACGGTACGCAGGTGCTGGACGTGTCAGCGAGACGGTTGGCCGGCCGGTTCCAGCTGCACAACATGGCCGCTGCCGTCGCGGCGACGGCCGAAGCGTTTCCCGGCTGGTCCGAGGCCGCGGAAGCTGTGCTGGTGTCGTTCACCGGCGTCGCGCACCGGATGGAGTACGTCGCCACGCGGGACGGCGTGCGCTTCTACGACGACTCGATCGCCACCACACCCGAACGCACGCTCGCCGCGCTCGACACCCTCACCGGCCCGCTCGTGATCCTGCTCGGCGGGTACGACAAGAAGCTGTCCTTCTCCGAGCTCGGCCGCCGGGTACGCGAGCGCTGCCGGGCCGCCGTACTGTTCGGCGAGACTGCCGACGCGATCGAGGAGTCCCTTCGTACGAACGAGTCTTCGTCCGAGTCCGACGGGTTAGAGGTCCACCGCGCCGCGAGCTTCGACGACGCCGTGGCCGCCGCCCGTGGCATCGCGCGACGAGGCGAAAGTGTGCTGTTGTCACCCGCTTGCGCGAGCTACGGGATGTTCGCCAACTTCGTCGAACGCGGCCGGCGGTTCAAGGAGTTGGTTCGCCGCTGACGGCAGCACCGTTGCCGGCGCTCACGCGGGTCGTGTCACGGGCGGTGGTGGCCCACCACTCCGACTCGAGCATCGCGTAGACCGCCTCGTCTGCCCATTCGCCCTTGACGAACTCGTTCTGGACGAAGTGTGCCTCACGGCGCATCCCGAGCCGTTCGAGGACGCGGGCCGAGCGGGTGTTGCGGGCATCGAGGCGGCCGACGACCCGGTGCAGGCCGAGACCCTCGAAGCCGAGCCGCAGGCAGACCCTCGCGGCCTCGGTCGCGAATCCCTGGCCGCCGTGGTCGGGGTGGAAGACGTACCCGATCTCGCCCAGGCGATGCTTGTCGCTCAGCCAGAACAACACGAGCTCCCCCACCAGCACTCCCGTGTCCCTGCGTACGACGGCGAGGGAAAGGGCATCACCTTCGGCCTGCAGGCGGGACTCGGTGATCCGCTTGTCGAGAACCTCACGCACCCGATCGAGGCTTCGCGGCTCCCAGTAGAGGAACCGCGCGACATCGGGCCGTCCGTGCAGATCGTGGAGCGCGTCGAGATCGCCCTTGACGAACGGACGAATGACCAGCCGAGCCGTTTCGATCGGGTAGGTGGGTGAGAGCATCCGACGATGCTATGTGTTCGTGGCCGCGGCCGCGTTCGGATAGCGTGCCGGAATCATGACGCCAACCGCCGAGCAGCCGGTGCAAGGGGAGTTCTGCATGCGGTGCGGGCCCGACACGGGCCTGCACCCGTACGGTGACGGCTCATTGCTGCGGTGTGCCTGCTGCGGATGGGAGCGGGTGGTGCCACGACGACCCCTTTTCGTCGTCACCGGTCCCAGCGGAGTGGGAAGGACGACGATCATGCCAGCGCTGGCGCGGAGCCTCACCGGATGCGAGGTCTTCGACGTCGACCTCACGCTCCACGTCGCCGCCCTCGGCGGAGACGTCTGGCTGAACACCTGGTTGCAGCTCGCGCACGGGATCGCTCTCAACGGTCGGTCGACCGTGTTGTGCGGATCGCTCATGCCCGACTACCTCGAAGAGTTGCCGGCCCGCCGGCTCGTCGGACCGATCCATTTCTGCCTGCTCGACGCCCCGGACGAGGTCCTCGTCGAACGCCTGCGCGCGAGACCGGAGTGGCGCGGCGGCGATGGGGAGTTCGTCGCCCGGCGGTTGAAGTTCGCCGCGTGGCTGCGCAACCACATCCAGCCGTCGTTCAGTTCCTTCGGTTGTGAGCCAGCCATCGTGGCGGACCGGGTCGCCGACTGGATCACGTCAAGCCTGGATTGACGCTGCCCCGCTGGCGGCGTTCGTTCCTGATCTGCATCTGACCGGGCGCGGCCATTCTCGACTCGGCCTCCCCTTGCTCGGGCAGGAACGATCGGACGCGGCCACCGCCCAAGCACGCCGGCAATGAGATCCTGTCTTCGCCACAAGCGCTTTCCCATTCCCAGCGCCTTCCCCAGACATGCCAGACCGGCGCCTTTCCAGACTGTGAGCGGAGTTATCCATGCGCGACCCCCTCGTGCTCGTCACCAGCGTCACGGACGACCAGTTCGCCCAGATCCAGGCAGCAGTCCCCGAGGCCACCGTCGAGAGGTATGCAGGCGACGAGCTGGCGGACAGGATCGGGTCCGCACACGTGGTGGCCGGCCGTGTCGACCCGACCAACCTCGCCAAGGCACCACACCTGAAGTGGATCCACAGCTGGGCGGCGGGACCCAACAACCAGGTCTTTCCCGAGATGGTCGCGAGCCCGGTGACCCTCACCTGCTCGAAGGGCAACGGCGCCGTCCCCCTGGCCGAGCACGCGATCATGATCATGTTGATGCTCAACCGCGACGCCATGCGGTGGGTGCGTGCCCAGGACGACCGGCGCTGGGAACACCGCCCCCACGGCGAGCTCAACGGCCTCACGGTCGGCATCCTCGGCCTCGGCTACTCCGGCGTCGATCTCGCGCTGAAGGCGAAGGCGTTCCACATGCAGGTGCTGGGCATCCGCCGCAACCCACAGCCAACCCCGAATGTCGACGAGGTCTACGGACCGGACCAGCTGCACAAGATCCTTCCCCGGGTGGACTTCCTCGTCCTGACGGCACCGATCACCGAGGAGACGCGCGGGATGCTGGGCGAGACGGAGTTCCAGGCGATGAAACCGAGTGCGTACTACATCAACTTCTCCCGCGGCGGGATCGCCGACGACGACGCCCTCCTCGCCGCCCTGCGGAACGGCTGGATCGCCGGCGCGGGCATCGACGCCCACGGCCAGGAGCCGCTGCCGGCGGACAGCCCGTTCTGGACGGCGCCTAACACGATCATCACGCCCCACAACGGAGCGACGACGCCGCAGACCCGGCAGCGGGCGGTCGACATCTTCATCGACAACCTGCGCCGGTTCGTCGCCGACCAGCCGCTCACCCACGTGGTCGACAAGGCGGCCGGCTACTGAGCCCTGGAGCGGACCAGCGCTCCACGCCGCTACTGGCCGAAGCAGGTAAACCCGCTGCGCCCACCGGGCCGCCATTCGTACCGTGGGAACCGCGGCCGCCGCATTCCCACATCCCCAGGCCGCCGCACCGGAGCCGAGGAGCCCATCGTGACCGCCGTGGTCGACACACCAAAGGTCCTGACCGACACCGAGATCGAACAGTTCTGGGAGCTTGGCTACGTGGTGGTCCGCGGCGCCATCTCGAAGGAGGAGGCCGCGCACTACCGCGACGTCATCCTCGGCATGATCCCGCGCGACCTGAACATCCCCGAGCACTGGCACGCCGCCGACGGGCGGATCAAGCCGATGGTGTCGCCCGGCGACCACACCTACGACACACCCGAACTCCTGCCGCTCTGGGCCAACGAACGCCTGTACCACGTGGCTGCGCAGCTCCTGGAGTCTCACCGGCTCCGGGTATTCGACGGGTCGCTCGGCGTCACCATGCGCAATGACATGCACCGTGACACCCCACGCAGTCAGACGCTGCACATCGACGCCTCGGTACCGAGGGACGTCGACAACTTCCTCTTCACGCTGGAGGAGGTCCAGGTCGGCGGCTGCTACTACTTCACCGACGTACTCCCGGACGGTGGCGGCATCCACATCGTGCCCGGCGGTCACAAGATCGTCGAGGAGGAGTCGCGCGCTCATCCCCAGGGCCGGCACCTGCACGACGACTGGAAGCGGATCACCCACCTGGAGAGCGTGGAGGTCACCGGCGAGGCGGGCGACTTCGCCCTGCTGCACCACCTGATGCCACACGGTGCGGCCCACAACCGCCAGCCGGTGGCCCGGGTGGCGCAGTTCATGCGGTACGCCAGGGAGGACCACCCGCACGGCGCGGGCAAGGCCCCCGCACCTGGTCGCTTCAACGAACGCCAACTCGCCGCCGCCGGACCGCTCGGCCGCAAGCTGCTCGGCATCGACCCCTGGTGACCTGACGCCGTCAACGCGACGTGGGAACGTCCGGGGCGGAACGCTCCTCCGCCAGCGGAGGAAGGCGGAACTCCCAGGTCAGTGCCAGTGAGTGCCACAGCCGGAGGCCGAGTTCCCACGCCGCGGCGAAGGCGTCAGCCAGGTCGTCGCCAGGCTCCGGCCGTACGCCGATCTGCCGGAGAGCGGCCAGCGCCTCGTCCGACAGGTCCCGCTCCGCCAACCTCGACGGCGTGAGCCACCGGTCCGTGGCGCCCTCGTCGACCCGCGCCATCCACAGCAGGTGCCGGCGTACGTGGGCGAGGGCGTCGACAGCGCGTTCGTACTCTCCGCGGGCGAGGACGTTACGGCCGAGGATCCACCAGTTCGCGAACCTGCCGCACAGCTCCGCGACCTCGGAGGACGTCGAGGATGCGGGAGCATGCACGGGAACCGCCGCGAGCGCGGGCGCGAGCCGGCCGTCCCGGTCGATGACGAGCATCGCCTCGACCGGTGCTCCTCTGCCCGGCCAGCTGCGTACGACCTCGGTATCGGACGCCGGCCAGACATGTAACTCCACCCGGATGTGCCGGTCGACCACGGCGACCCACCCGCCGGACTCGTTGCGGACAAGGAGGTCCGGCTCCTCGAAGCTCCCGATCAGGTCCGAGACCGACCAGGAGCCGAGCGCGGCATCGTCGACGAAGACCCAGAACTCCACATCGGAGAACGCGTCGCCGAGTCCGGCCGGTCGCGAGCCATAGGTCAGCGCAGCCCGGACCCGGTGATCCGCGACGAGCTGCTCGCGGAAGGCGCGTTCCAACCGATCCTGCGCAAGTCCGCCTTGCGCCGGACCTTCCTCCTCAGCCTGCGGTGCGGGACTCACGAGGCGTGACCTGTCATGGCCCGTACGTCGTCGAGCAGCTCGGCGGCAGAGTCGAGCCGGGCCAGGAGATCCGCCGGGTCTGTGCCACCGGCGCACAGACCGTGCGCCCGAGACGAGAAGTCGTCCGGCGACGGGGCGAGCCGGCCCGCGCTGTCGACGACGCCCTTCTCGTTCACGACCCACTGGCCAGCGTGGGCATGGACGGCATGGGCCATGATCCCGACCGCGTGGACGAGGCACATTCCGACGTAGGTCGCATCCCCGCGTCCGGCGGACTTACGGGCGATCTCGAGGCTGAACCCCGCCTCCCACAACCAGCTCTCGAACGCGCTCCGCAGCTCCGCGGGATAGCGGGCGGCGGCGGCCTTGAGGCGTCGGAGCTCGCCGCGCGGATCGGCCACCACGCTGCCGCACGCCACCTCGCCCACGTACGTCGTCGTCACGAAGCCGAACGGATGGCCCGGCTGGTGGTGGAGTGCGAACGTCCCCTGCCGCGCGCGTTCCCACTCCCGGTGCACGCGGTCGAGGTCACGCAGGATCCAGTCCACGCGGCCGAACGCCAGGTCGAGCCACGCACCACCGTTGACCCATGGCCCCCACCCTCCAGGACCGGCCACCCCGGTCGTGCGTCCCACCGTCTCGCTGGCGAGCGCGCGAAGCGCGTCGAGGTCCAGCGGTTCGCGGTAGTAGAGGCCGAGGTCGAGATCGGAGCCCGCGTCCGCAGTCCCGCGCGCGTGGCTCCCGCCGACCATGACACCGACGATCCCGTCGACGTCGATCAGCCGCCCGGCGTGTTCCCTGGCAAGCGCGAACACGTCCATCCGTCCAGGCGTGCCCGGCTCAGTCATGGGTCAGCTCGAGCATGGGGCCAGCTCAGTCACGGGTCGCCGGGACCGTGTTCTGGCCGTCGTCGTGGCCCACCCGGGCGGCGTCCTCGTGCCCACGCTCGCCGGCGACCTGGGAACGCGCGTCGGCCACGATCCGGTGCTCGGCGAAGAAGGCGGCGAACGGAACGGTACCGGCGATCAACACCAGGAAAGTCCGCCAGAGCGACCACCGCCGCGCGTATCCGAGCAGCAGGACGATCACGACGTAGACCGCATAGAGGAACCCGTGCAGCGGCCCGATCACCGCGCTCGGTCCCGGATTGTCGGCGAGGTGGTTCAGCGGGACCGCGACGAAGAGCAGGGCGAGCAGGACGATCCCGGTGACGTAGGCCATCACGCGGTAGGTGGTCAGCAGTCGCGGCATGTCGAGCGTCCTCGAGGTCGATCCGAACATCGAACCCTGCCTGCCTATCACGCCCCGCCCGGAAAGAATTCAGCAGGTGCGTTCCCTTCCACTGATCATGACCAGCTGAACACATCGGGCCGGAACAGCGCAGTCGGAAAGAATGCGCTTCCCTTATCGGTCGGCGGACAGATAAGCTGACCGGCCGCACAAAATCCCTGAGGACTGCCCGCAGGGCCATAGCCGACGACTCTCACCTGACAAGACCCCCGGTCCGCGCTGGCTCGGGGGCCATTCGGCATGCTCCCCTCCTCCCGATCCAACGCCGCCTCACGACCTCAAGCTGCCTCACGACCCGCAAAGGTGCGAACACCCGACGCCTACCCGGTCACGACCTGGTTGCGGGGCAATTTCGTACGCCCACATCCTGACCGCTGGCAACGTTTCCACTTTCACCAGACCCGATCACCGAAGGGAGTCCCCACCACGATGAGGGTCTATGCGGCGATCGCGCTGCGTACCTTCCGTCGCTTCGCGACCTACCGCGCGGCCACGGCCGCGGGCGTCTTCACCAACACGATCTTCGGATTCATCATGGCGTTCACCTACATTGCCCTGTGGGAGGCCCGCCCGGGGCTCGGTGGCTACGACGTGAGCGACGCGGTCACCTACGTCTGGCTCGGCCAGTCGCTCGGCATGATCGGTGGCCTCTGGGGTGGCGGGTTCCGCGACGAACTCGCCGAACGCATCCGTACCGGTGACATCGCCGTCGACCTCTACCGGCCGGTGAGCTTCCAGGCGTGGTGGCTGGCCGGCGACCTCGGGCGGGCGGCGTTCCACCTGATCGCCCGTGGCGTCCCGCCCACGCTCATCGGCGCTCTCGTCTTCGACCTCACCCTGCCCGCCGATCTGCTGACCTGGCTCGCCTTCGTCCTGGCCGTGTTCCTCGGCGCGGTGGTGTGCTTCTCGATCAACTATCTCTTCGCCCTCACCGGCTTCTGGCTACTCGACTCGCGGGGTGTCCACCAGGTCGCCGGCGTGCTGGCGATGTTCTTCTCCGGCATGCTTCTGCCACTCAACATCTTCCCAGGCTGGTTCGGTGACCTCGCCCGCGTCCTGCCCTGGTCGAGCGCCCTGCAGATTCCGGCGGACGTGTTCCTGGGCAAACACCAGGGGCTGGAACTCCTTCCGGTGTTCGCGTTCCAGGGCGTCTGGGCGCTGGTGCTCTGGGTAGCCGGCTACTTCCTGACGTCCCTCGCCACGCGAAAGGTGGTCGTCCAAGGTGGCTGACGCGCTTCGTGCGTACGGCTGGATCGTCGCGATGTGGATCCGGTCGACGATGGTCTACCGGGCGTCGTTCCTGATGCTGACGATCGGGCAGTTCGTGGTCAGCGGACTCGACTTCGTGGCGATCTTCATCATGTTCGCCCACACCCCGGAGCTGGGTGGCTTCACGCTGCCGGAGGTGGCGTTCCTCTACGGGACCTCCAGCTTCGCGCTCGGGGTGGCCGACCTGCTCATCGGCAGCACCGAGCGGCTCGGCCGGCGGATCCGGATGGGATCGCTGGACGTGATGCTGGTGCGACCGGTGCCGGCGTTCATCCAGGTGGCGGGCGACGAGTTCGCGCTACGCCGGCTCGGCCGGATCACGCAGGCGACCGCGGTGCTCGTCTGGTCGCTGTTCGCGCTCGACCTCGACTGGACCTGGGACCGGGTGCTGATGATGCCGGTGATGCTGATCAGCGGCAGCGTGATCTTCGGGGCGATCTTCGTGCTCGGCGCGGCGTTCCAGTTCGCCGCCAGCGACGCGGCGGAGGTCACCAACGCGTTCACCTACGGTGGGACGTTCCTCACGCAGTATCCGCCGACGATCTTCGCCAGGGAGCTGGTCATGGCGGCGACGTTCGTGATCCCGCTCGCGTTCGTCAACTGGATGCCCGCCCTGCACATCCTCGGCCACGCCGACCCGCTCGGGATGCCGAAGGCGTTCCAGTTTGCCTCGCCGGTCGCGGCCCTCGCCATCGCCCTCGTCGCCGGGCTCGCCTGGCGCGTCGGGATCCGCAGCTATCGCAGCACAGGGAGCTGACATGACCGTCCAGTCGTACGACGAAGGGCCGCTGATCGAGCTGTCGGGCGTGGGGAAGACGTTCGTCGTCCGCCGGAGAGTGGGGCGGATCCGCCGCACGAAGGCGGAGGTGCACGCCGTCGCCGACCTGTCGTTCACCGTCGACCGTGGCGAGATGGTCGGCTACATCGGGCCGAACGGCGCCGGCAAGTCGACCACGATCAAGATGCTCACCGGCATCCTGGTGCCGAGCGCGGGGACCCTGCGCGTGGCGGGGGTCGAACCGTCGAAGGAACGCCTCGCCCTCGCCCGCCGGATCGGTGTCGTGTTCGGGCAGCGCACCACCCTGTGGTGGGACCTCCCGTTGCGCGACAGCTTCGGACTGCTCCGCAGGATCTACAAGATCCCGGACGGGCGGTACGCCGAGAACCTCGACAGGTTCGTCGAGCTGCTCGAGCTGGGCCCGCTCCTGGACGTGCCGGTCCGCCAGCTCTCCCTGGGCCAGCGCATGCGCGGCGACATCGCAGCGGCACTGCTCCACGACCCTGAGGTGCTCTACCTCGACGAGCCGACCATCGGACTCGACATCGTCAGCAAGGCGAAGGTCCGGGATTTCCTCCGCGACCTGAACGCCGAACAAGGCACCACGGTGCTACTCACGACCCACGACCTCACCGACATCGAGCAGCTGTGTACGCGGGTGATGGTCATCGACCACGGCACCCTGATGTACGACGGCGACCTCGAGGGCCTGCACCAGCTCGGCGACAGCGAACGCACCCTCGTCGTCGACCTGTCCGAACCGCTCCCGGCGATCGAGGTACCGGGCGCGAGGGTCGTGCGTACGGACGGACCGCGGCAGTGGCTCGCGTTCCCCACCGCCGCCAGCGCCGCACCGCTCGTGTCCGCGATCGCCGAGCGGTACCCGCTGGCAGACCTGTCCATCCAGGAGCCGGCGATCGAGACGGTGATCGCCCGGATGTACGCCGAGGGCGTCGCGGCCGACCGGTCATAGGGTCAGCCGCGACGACCGTCAGCCGGCGGGACCGCGACGCCACCCCGGGCGGTCTCGTCTCCCGGACCGTAGACGCGGACGTAGTCGAACGTCGCCGTCGCCCCCTCTCCGCCCATGGACACAAGGCCGATACGCGGTGCCGTGGCGTCACCCGGGAGGGGCCAGATGCCGCCCCAGTTCCAGTGCGTACCGTCACGACTGGTCGCCGCCTGGTACAGGTGCTCACCGGTGCCCGGGTGGGTCGTGTGCCGCAGCCGGAGCCAGAGCGTGTCCGCCGACGGGCCGAGCTGCACGGCGTCCGGCCACGGGCTGGCGTCTGGGCCCACCCACAGGAACGCCTGCCGGGTCGCGCCCGTCGACGTGGGAGCAACGTGCACGGAGTCGACCCGGTCGATCCACGCGACGAGACCAGCACGTTCGTACCCGCGCGGACCGGTGCCCAGCGGCAGGGTGAGCTTCGTCTCCACGGTGTAGGTACCCTCCGGGGCGTCCCGGAGCAGGACCGACGCATGGTCGTCCTGGCTGAGGTCGGTGTCCTGGGTGTCCCAGACGTACGCACCATCGGAAAGGCCGCCATTCGGCGCGCCCTCCCACGTCCAGCCGTCGCCGAGCGAGGTGCCGTCGAACTCGTCGCCGTACGCCGGGAGGAGCTCGCCCACCTCGGGGTCGGGCGCCTTCTCGGTCACAGGTTCGTACAGCTCGGTGATGCCGATGTTGTCGGCCTGCCCACCGCCGGCGCGGGACACCACGCCGACCGGTGCCTGCCCGGCGAGCTCGTCGGGCAGGTCCAGGTGCAGCCTCGCCAGCGGACTGCCCTCCATCGCGGCACTCACCTCGAACGTCGCCTGGGTACCGCGCACCTCCGCCGTGACCGCGTGCCACGCGTCGAAAGCGAAACCGGGGTGGAGAGGGCCGGTCGCCGCCTGCACGGTCTCACCGTCCACCACGACGTCGACGACCAGTGCCCGCCGACCCGGGTCGAGCCAGGCGGTGGCGTGGGTGTCCTCGTTCTGGTAACCGACCACCAGGCCGGCGGCACCGTCGCCTCGCACCCGAAGATCCGCCTCGGCACGGTAGTTGGCGGCACCGGGCTCCTTGCTGCGCAGCAGCGCCGGGTGCGGGCCCTGCGATCGGGCACCGACGAAAGTCCCAGAGTCGGCGTCCGTGTCGAGGCGCCACGCTTCTTCGGGGCTCTGCCGCCAGTCCCGCAGAGTCCCGTCGGCGAAGGTGCTGCCGACATCCCACGTGCCGGTGGGCGCCGACTGAGCGGTGTCCGACGTCCACTCGCCGGCCCGGACGGTGGGCCAGTCCTCGATCCAGTCGAGCCGGTCCATCACGGTCGGCCGCCCACCCCAGGCGTCGAAACGGCTGTTGGCATTGGAGAAGTACCAGTCCTGGCCCGACCTGTCCACGGCGATCGCGTTGTGCCCGGTGCCGACCAGGCTGTTGCCGTTGGGCGAGTTGACGATCGTGCCGCCCGGTGCGGTCGCGGTCAGCGAGACGCCTTCGGCATCCACGAACGGACCCGTCGGCGACGTCGAACGCCCGGCGAAGACGGGATACCCGCCGGTGTCGACCGCGCAGCATCCGTATGCGGAGTAGAAGAGGTAGTAGTAACCGTCCCGCTTGACGACCCAGGCCGCCTCACCACGGTCACCGGCCACGACCTGGGTCGAGTCCCCCACCACCCGGGTGCCGTCGGGCGAGAGCCGCACCACGTGCATCCCGCCACGTCGGAACGAACCGTAGTAGAGGTACTTCGTACCGTCGGTGTCGACGAACAGCGCCGGGTCGATCTCCATGACCTCGTTGTCCGGGACGAGATCGACGACAGGGCCACCCGAGTCGGTCCACGGCCCGGCCGGAGTGGGCGCGGTGGCGAGCCCGATGGCCGCGTTTCCTCCACCGGCGAGGGAGTAGTACAGGTAGTACGTACCGTCGACGTAGCGGACGTCCGGCGCCCAGTACCCCGTTCCCGGGAACGGCTTCCACGTCGGGTGGTTCTCCTCGCTGAACACCGTCCCGACGTACTCCCAGTTCACCAGATCGGCGGTCCTGCCGATCGGCATGTAGTACGGCGGACCGCCCGCGTCCTGGTTCTCGTGCGTCATCACCGTCGCCGTGGCGTAGGCGTACCAGTAGCCGTCCTTGCCGCGGATCACTCCCGGATCGGAGAAAGCGTCGGCGAAGTTCGACATCAGTGGGTTGGTGAAGGTCCGCTGGGCGTCACCCGCCTGCGCGTCACCCGCCTGCGCGTCAGTGGTCTGGGCGTCAGTGGTCTGGGCGGTGGCCAAAGGCGTGGTGCCCGCGGCGACGAGTGCGAACACCGCCGACACCGCGAGCAGCAGTCGTCGAAGCCGAGCCTGCATGAGTCGATCTCCCTTGCTTACAAGGTGATTGGTAGGTGTTACTCCCCCTGCATGATCAGTGCCGCCACCCGCCAGTAGCCGTCGCGTAGCGATCCCACGAGGCGCAGGTCGGCGAGCCGTCCCGGCGTCCCGCCGTCCAGTACGAATGAGAACCACCGGAACTCCGCCTGCGGGATGACCTCCGGTCCGGACGAGCCCAGTTCCGACTCTCCCTCGAAGACCGTGGTCGTCCCGGACGGCGCGAACGCGTCTCCGGTCAGGACGTGGACCCGGTGCGACCCGGCCGGCACGGCGACCCGCAACACGTAGTCCTGGTCGCGACCAAGGACGATGTCGCGGCGAAGGACGTCCATCCGGGCGCGGTCCCGGAAGTCGGGTGGCGCCGCGACCCAGCCGAATCCGCGACCGGCGTCCCAGGTCTCTTCCGGTGACAGACGGGTGTAGGTGTCGAGCACGGGACTCGTCGGACTCCCGGCGTCGAGCGCGAGTACGGCGTCGGCGGCAGCAGGCACGCTCACGATGTCGAGTGGCCACCGGTCGGCGTCGGCGTCGCCGACCAGTCGGACGGCGACCGTCGCCAACGAGGGATCCGCAGAAGGCGTGACGAGGACGGTCAGGGTCCGTTCCTCCCCGGGTGGCACCTGGCCTTGTGCGGGCTCCACATTCCAGCCGTCGGGAACCTCGACCGTGACGGTCACGTCCGCCGGCGCCGAGGGCGTCGTACCCGCCACCGTCACCCTCACCTCGTTCGGCTCGCCCGCGAACCACACGCCGGCAGCGGCGACGTCGGTGACGACGGCGGGCGGCACCACCGAGTCGTGGTCGATGATGACCAGCCCGCACAGCCGCCAGAACCGGCCGGGCACGCTGGAGAACTCGAGGTCGACGACCCGCCCGGACGACCCGCCGTCGAGGTCGCCGTGGATCCACTCGAAGGTGCCGCCGCGGATCCGGCCACCCTCGGCGATGCGTACGCCGTCGAGGTCGACGTAGGTCGGCCACACGTCCGGTCCGCCGTCGCCGACGAGCACCGAGACCTTGTGCGTGCCGGCCGGGATGGCCAGTCGCAAGGTGCGCGGTCCGGTGTCGCCGCAGAAGTCACGCCGGAGCGCGTCCCACCGTCCGCCCCGATCGCGGTCCTGCGGGCTCCCGCCGACCCAGCCGTACCCACGCTCGGGGTCCCAGGACGTCTGCGGCGACAGTCGTTGGTAGCCGGGTACGAGCGGACTGCCCGCGGATCCCGCGTCGAGTGCTACGTGGCATCGGCGGCCCGCGGGCGCGACGATCGCGGGCTGGCCAGCGTTGCCGAGGACCGCCACGTCGGGCGTCAGCGCAAGTCCGACCTGGACCTGGAGAGCCACGAGTGGCGGTTGGACGGGCAGCGACACCTCGGCCGTCGCCGTGCGGGCGAGCGCGGCCTCGGCCACGCCGGCCGACCAGTTCCCGTCCGGGACGTCGACGCGTGCGGCGATCTCGTGGTCATCGGCCGTGGCGTTGGTGAGGGTGACGGCCAACCGGTTCGGCCAGCCGCCGAGCAGCAGCGGGGTGCCTCCGCTGGTTTCGTAGGCGAGCCAGCCCCGCCGCTCGTCCAGGATCCGGGCGTGGTCGAAGAAGTACGCGACGATCGCGTCACGCCAGCGCCGTGCGTGGAACAGGTGGTCGTCGAAGGTCGAGAGGATGTCGGCGTGCCGAGCCTCGTCGACGTAGGGCGCGAGGTCCCGCCAGGTGTCACGCATTTCCCGCACCCGCTGGTATCCCGCGAAATGGCTGTCGTAGATGTGCTGGATGACGGTCTTACCGGACTGGAGCCGATGGGTGTACGGCACCCAGTGCAGGAAGAGCAGGAGCTCGTCCGGGGCCGTGTCCAGCGACTCGTAGGCGTCCGCCCAGTGCGGCGCGTAGAGCCCGGTGAAGCCTGTCCCGGTGACGACGCTCCGGTCGAAGCCGGTGCCCTCCGCGGTGGTGTGGTGGGACTGGTTCAGCGTCGACCGGGGATCGGGGTCGAAGTGCGACCCGGTGGGGAACGTCAGATAGCCCATGCCGAGCGGCGAGGTGTACGCCTCGTACGTACGCCAGGAGTCCAGCATGATCCCGCTCAGCCTTTCCACGAGCGGCACGTCGGAACCGAAGGTCATCCGGATCCACTCCGTCACGATGTCCTCGGCCGACAGGTCGGGATTCCACGCCAGCCGGGCGAAGCCGTGCGTGTTCGCCGCGCCGAGCTGGTAGCCGGTCCAGTCGCGGTCGTCGCCGAAGTTGACGACACCGATGAGTCCGACGTTCGACTGCCCGTAGGCGGAGCCACCGACGATGGCCTTGACGGTCGTGCCCTCCCCCTGCGCACGGGTGTCGAAGTCGAGGACCTCCTTCCACTGCGGCACGAGGTAGCAGAGGTGGATCTCGTGCCCGGTGTACTCCTGGGTGATCTGCAGCTCGATCGCCTGGTTGGTGCGTGGCGTCGCCCCGAACAGCGGATGGACGGGTTCACGCACCTGGAAGTCGATCGGACCGTTCTTGGTCTGCAGGACCGCGTTGGCGGCGAAGTCACCGTCGAGCGGGGCGAAGGTCTCGTACTGGTACTCCGCCCAGTCGGCGAACCCCTCGTGGACGAAGCTGCGCCAGACGAGCAGTCCGTCGTACGGACGAAGCCGGTCGGCGAGCATGTTGGCGCCCTCGGCGTGGGTGCGCCCGTAGTCCAGCGGTCCCGGTTGCCCCTCGGAGTTGGCCTTCACGAGGAAGCCCCCGAAGTCGGGGATCAGGGCGTAGATCTCGGCGATCTTGTCCTGCCACCACTGCTGGACCCGCGCGTCGAACGGGTCGGCGGTCGTGATCGGATCCGAACTCCCGGCCGTCAACACGATCGGGCTGGCGTAGTTGGCGGACAGGAACATCCGCACGCCCCACGCCCGTAGCACCTCCGCGAGCGCGGCGAGACCGGGCAACCGTTCGGAGGCGAGGAACTGAGCGTTGGCGTTCACGCTGTTGACCACCGTCGCGTTGAGCCCGACCGACGCCAGGACGCGCGCGTAGTCGGCGTAGCGCGAGGACAGCTCCGGAAGCTCGTCCCAGGAGAAGATCGACAGCCCTGCGTAGCCGCGTTCGACGTTGCGGTCGAGGTCGTCCCAGTGGTTGAGCATCCGGAGCGGATTGGCCGGCGCCTCTCCCACGTCGAGCCCGTCCAGCCGTTGGTAGGTCTGCAGCAGCCGCAGCAGGTGGAACGCACCGTAGAGAACCCCCCGCTGGTGCAGTGAACCGATCACGAGACCGCGCCGCCCGGTCGACCGCAGCACATAGCCCTCGCCGCCGAGCGCCTCCACCTCGTCCCGGCTGACGTGGGCGCGGACGACCGGCGACTCGTCGTACGTACCGAGGACGACGGCGCCGTCCCCCGGATCGACCGGCGGTACGTCGCGGTCGAGCAGACCCGCCAGTCCGCGCCGAAGCTCAGCGGCGGCGGAGTGCAGCAGCGCACCGGATCCCTGCGGCGCGATCCCCATGAGGCGGTGCCGGTACTCAGCCAGGCGTTCGGCGTGACCAACCCGCCGGTAGCGCAACCACAGGTCGTAGCCGTCCTCGTCGGGCAGTCCGGCTGGTGGTGCGGCTATGGCCGCACCACCCAGGTGCGCCGAGAGGTACGCCGCAGCCGCGGCGGCCGTGCCGGACGTGAGGATGGTCCGGCGGCTGAGATCTGGCATCGGTCGGTCTCCGTTGACTGGTCGTCGCCTACGCGCGGGATCGCCTACTCGCGGATCGTGCCTACTCGCGGGAGAGGTAGTACTGCTCCGGGTTGGTCGGACCGGGCGTCGCGTAGATGTTGGCGTCGGGGATGGACTTCGGCACGTTGTGGAAGTCGTTGGCGACGATGCCGTAGCCCTGGGACGGCGCGACGGTGCCGATGACCCAGAACTGCTCCCGGGCGATGTCGAGGATCGCGCGGAAGAGCCGCGCCTGTTCGGCCTTGTCGACGGTCGTCTCCAGCTGCCGGTACAACGCCATCTGCTCCCTGGCCGGCTCGGGCGGCTCCTGGCCCGCCTTGCCCCGCGAGGTGAACCAGGCCGCCCACGGAACCGCGTAGCCCGACTCGGCGCTGAACGGGAAGTAGCTCCGCGGATCCATCATCGCGTCCTGCGTACCTCCCGGCCCCTGCCAGACCACCGCGTCGTGGGCGTTCGCGGCCTTGCGTTCGTAGAAGAGGGACCTGTCCTCGCTCTTGACCTCGATCTCGACACCGACCTCCGCCCAGTAACCCTTGATGAGTTCCATGGCGTCGACCCAGAAGTCCTTCACCGTCGGCGTCGGGACCTCCACGGTGAAGCGGATGCGCTGGCCGTCGCCGCGCAGCCGGAAACCGTCGGCGTCCCGGTTGGCGAGGCCCGCCCGGTCCAGGTGCTCGTTCGCCTTGTCGAGGTCGAACTCGGTGTACTGCTTGGCGAGCTGTTCGTCGTAGAACTCCGACTCCCGGCGGGGTGCCGCCTGCCACGGCTCGCCCTGGCCCTGCACGACCGACTGGATCAGTTCGGGCCGGTTGATCGCGTAGGAGAGTCCGATCCGGAAGTCCTTGTCGGCGAACACCGCACGTAGGGCGTCGTCCTCGTGCGCGAGGTTCAGCTGCACCAGCAGGTCGTTCATGATCGACGGGACCAGATCGAAGAACGCGTACCCACCCCGTTTGCGGTTGCGGGCCAGCACCGGCTTGTTCCTCAACGTGTTGATGTGTCGGGCGTGCATGGCGAACTCGCCGTTGCTGGCCTTGAGCAGGATGACCTGGTCGTTCTGCACGACGTCGAAGACGACCCGGTCGAGGTAGGGGAGCTGCCGTCCGTCCGGATCGGTCTTCCAGTAGTACGGATTGCGCTCGGCCACCATCCGGTCGCCCGTCCCGAGCGTCGTCGTGTAGACCCAGGCGAAGAGGCTCGGTAGCTCCGGATTGGCGGCCGCACTGGTCCTGGCGAGGAACAGCTCGGTCCAGTCC